>CADBMM010000252.1 GCA_902795795.1 uncultured Lachnospiraceae bacterium
AAGGCCACTACAGAAGAGGGCCTTGGCTTTACCGGAGATATGTCCGGAATAGCGGCGCAGGCCGTGTGCATCCTTGAATAAGGCAATGACATGAATGACCGCCGGGAGGATCTTTAAACAGGACTCCCGGGTTACGCAATAAAACGAAGTGGAGAATAAAAATGAAATTTTACAACACCCTCACAAAGAAAAAAGAAGAATTTGTTCCGATAGAGGAAGGAAAGGTACGCATTTATGTCTGCGGACCGACGGTCTACAATCTCATCCATATCGGAAACGCGCGTCCGATGATAGTTTTCGATACGCTCAGACGTTATATGACATACAAGGGATACGAGGTCAACTATGTTTCCAATTTTACTGACGTGGATGACAAGATAATTGCCGCAGCAAATGAGGAAGGCGTACCCTCCGAAGTCATTTCTACCCGGTATATAGCGGAATGCAAAAAGGATATGGATGAGATGAACATCCTTCCGGCGACAGTGCATCCGCAGGCTACGCTGGAAATAGACGGAATGATCGATATGATCTCGGATCTTATCGGAAAAGGTTTTGCCTATGATGTGAACGGTACCGTTTATTTCAGGACCAGAAAATTCGATGAATACGGAAAACTTTCCCATAAGAATCTGGATGATTTAAGATCCGGAAACCGCGATATCAAGGTCACCGGTGAAGAGCAGAAGGAAGATCCGCTGGATTTCGTGCTCTGGAAGCCTAAAAAAGAAGGCGAGCCTTCATGGCCGTCACCCTGGAGCGACGGAAGACCGGGCTGGCATATTGAATGCTCTGTAATGTCCAAGAAATATCTCGGAGAGCAGATAGACATCCACGGCGGCGGAGAGGATCTTATCTTCCCGCACCACGAGAACGAGATCGCCCAGAGCGAGGCATGCAGCGGAGTGCCGTTCGCAAGATACTGGCTGCACAACGCTTTCCTTAAGGTGAATAACGAGAAGATGAGCAAATCCCTCGGAAACTTCTTCACGGTAAGGGATATCTGCAATGAATACAGTGGACAGGTGCTGCGTTTCTTTACGCTGACCGCTCATTACAGAAGCCCGCTTAATTTCAGCAGGGATATCATGGAGTCTTCGGCCAATGCGCTTGATCGTATCCTGACATCTGCTGAAAAACTGCGCGACAGGATCGCATCCGCGAAGGCAGAAGAGCTGACTGCAGCAGAGAAGGAAAAGCTTGCCGAAACTGCTGTGTTCAGGCAGAAGTTTGAAGATGCCATGGATGATGATATAAATACTGCAGATGCTATCTCCGCAATCTTCGAACTGGTAAAATTCGCAAACGTGGAAGTTACGGAAGACAGCTCGAAAGCATTTGCCCAGGCAGTCCTGGATGAGATGAACGAGCTTTGCGGCATCCTCGGACTTAAGACAGAAAGAAAAGCGGAAGTCCTCGATTCCGAGATAGAAGAGCTTATCGAAAAGCGTCAGGCTGCGAGAAAAGAGAAGAATTTCGCGCTTGCGGATGAGATAAGGGCTCAGCTGCTTGATATGGGCATCGAGCTTAAAGATACCAGAGAGGGCGTAAAGTGGAAGAGAGTCTGAAGCTCTTAAATGAAAATATCGGTGAAGAATGTTCGGCGGCGGATCAGTATTCGCCGCTGACTTTGGCATACTTAGGAGATGCGGTATATGAACTTGCCGTGCGCTCAAGGCTTGTAAGCCATGCGAATACGCAGGTAAACAAACTGCACAAGCACGCGATAAAGTATGTCAGCGCCGAAGCACAGTGTGCTGCCGTGGAAAAGCTGATGCCGGTATTAACGGAAAAAGAACTTAAGATATTTAAAAGAGGCAGGAACGCCAAGCCGCATTCCATGGCAAAAAACGCCACGGTAAAGGAGTATCTGGAGGCTACGGGTTTCGAGGCGGTAATGGGGTATCTTTACCTGAACCGCGAGTATGAAAGGCTTACAGAGCTTATAAACGCTGCATTTGAAGTTCTTGATGGGGAATAAATAAAGCGGGTCTGGCAGTACAGAAAAGCATCGATCGAGTATTATGCGATTGAAAACACCGGTCAGGAATATGAATGATAGATGATACAGATAGGGTAATTTATATGGGAATAGATAAAGAATCAGTTGAAGAAAATACAAGCCGCATAGAGGGCAGAAACGCCGTTCTGGAGGCGTTTCGTTCCGGCAGGACAGTGGATAAGCTTTTCGTACAGGACGGCAGCCGTGACGGAGCTGTGCTCACCATAGTCCGTGAAGCCAGAAAGCAGGGCACGATAGTCAATTTTGTAAAAAAAGAAGTCCTTAACCGCATGTCCGAAACAGGCGCGCATCAGGGCGTGATAGCCCAGGTCGCGGCATATACTTATTCTTCTGTAGAGGATATCCTTGAAAACGCGCGTAAAAAGGGCGAAGCACCGTTCATTATCCTGCTCGACGGCATAGAAGATCCCCACAACCTCGGCAGTATCATCAGAACTGCAAATCAGGCAGGAGCACACGGCGTGATAATTCCGAAGCACAGAAGCGTTGGCCTTACCGCGGTGGCGGCAAAGGCTTCGGCGGGTGCGGTCAATTATGTGCCTGTCGCCAAGGTCTCCAATATCGGAAATGTGATCGAGGATCTGAAAAAAGAGGGGATCTGGTTCGCCTGCGCCGATATGGACGGAACTACGATGTACGATCTGAACCTTACCGGACCTATCGGGCTCGTGATCGGAAACGAGGGCAGCGGGGTGAGCCGCCTGGTAAAAGAGAAGTGCGATATGTGCGCATCGACCCCTATGAAGGGTGATATCGATTCGCTGAACGCCTCGGTCGCCTGCGGAGTGCTCGCCTACGAGATCGTCCGGCAGAGGATGAGCTGTGTAAACAAATAACAGCGCTGCCGGCAGATATGTTTGGTTCGCTTTCGCAAGCTTCGCTCACCAAAACATACTGCTTGCAGCGGTTTTATAGTTTATCAAAAAGAGGTATTTTGTGCGGGACTATA
>CADBMM010000253.1 GCA_902795795.1 uncultured Lachnospiraceae bacterium
ATGAGAAGTTCTTCGATCTCCTCATAGAAATCATCGTCTATGCTGCTGCCGGAAAAAACAGCTGCAAAGCTTTTAGAAATATTTGCCCTCGTCTTAGCAAGTCCTTCAATTAGTCTTTTAAAAAATCCTTTTTTCTCTTCGGACATTAGGTAAGATCTCCTTCTACAAGATCGACCGATACCATGGTCGATATTCCTTTTTCCTGCATTGTAATGCCATACAGCCTGTCTGTGCAGTCCATTGTTCCCCTTCTGTGGGTAATAACTATGAACTGCGTGTTTTTCTTTAATTTATTCAGGTAATTCGCGAAACGGTCTACATTTGATTCGTCCAGAGCCGCCTCTATCTCGTCCAGCAGGCAGAATGGCGAGGGCTTAAGGTTCTGTATCGCAAACAGCAGTGCGATCGCCGTAAGCGCCTTTTCTCCGCCGGAAAGCTGCATCATATTCTGAAGCTTTTTTCCAGGCGGCTGAGCGATGATCCGCACGCCGGTCTCAAGCACATCATCGGCATCCAAAAGCTCAAGAGTGCCTTTTCCGCCTCCGAAAAGCTGCCGGAATACAGTATCGAATTCCCTTTGTATATCAGCGAATCTCTCGTTGAACTGTTTTTTCATGCCCTTGTCAAGCTCAGCGATTATGCCCCGCAGGCTCTCCGCGGATTTTACGATATCTTCATACTGGGCGCTAAGGAAGGTATGTCTTTCCTTTACTTCCTTATACTCTTCTATGGCATTTACATTTACACTGCCGAGATCTTTTATCTCTTTTCTTATCCCGGCGATCTCTCTGGTCAGTTCTCCCCTGGTGCGCGTGTCGTTTTCATATCCGGTGATCTGCAGAGGCGTTATCTCATATTCTTCCCAGAGATGGGCTATTGCGCTTTCCCTGTCGCTTTCCAGCTTTTCAATGGCATTTTCAAGCCTGAAGCACTCCTTCTCCAGAAGGCTCCGGTGATCTGTCAGCTCTTCCCTCTTCGCAAAGAAATCCTTATGCACAGCCATAAGCTTTTCTTTAGCTGCAAGGCTCTCTTCCAGATCGCTTCCCAGCTTATTAATAAATTCTTCAGCTGACTCTATGGTCTTTTGAACGGAATCTATATCCTCCCGCTTCCTGTCAACGTCCGAGGCGTCTGCTTCCATCGCTTCATTGAGTCTTCGGATCTCTTCATCTGACTTTACGATCTCCTGCCTTAAAGTCGTGACTTTTTCGTTCAGGAATTCCTCTTTCTGAGAAAGAGCATTGCTGTTTATTCTCTGCTCTTCAGCTTTTTTGAGAATATCCTTCTCGCTTGCATCAAGCTGTTCGATTTCGGCTGCGGCAGCCTTGCTTAAGGTATCGAGTTCTTTTTCCCTGCCTGTCGAATCGGACATCTGTCCGTCTATATTGCGCTTGACCGCATTGATCTCGCCTATCTGAGTGTTCAGCTTTTCCTGATCTTCCCTGAGTTTTTCCGACTCCAGAAGGATCTCCCTTGACTGGTCTTCAGCAACTTTAAGCCTTACTCCGGCAGTATTCTTGTCAATATAAAGCTTTTTAAGAGTTTCGTTTATCCTGTTCTGCTCCTCACGGATGCCGTTTCGTTCCTCTTTAAGAGCGACGATCCGCGCTTCCGCGCTGCTTACATTCTTTTTAGATGCCGCAGATGCAGCCTCCAGTTCTTCTATCTGTCTTTTCCTGCCAAGCAGATTGGAATTGTTTTTATAAGCTCCTCCCGAAATGGATCCGCCGGGATTGAAATACTCACCCTCCAGCGTGACCATACGCAGTTTATGCTTGTGTCTTCTGCCGATAACGATGGCATGATCGATAGTATCCACTACATAGGTGCGTCCGAGCAGCTTCCATACGACTCCTCTGTATGTCTCACTGCAGTTTATAAGGTCGGCTGCTATTCCGATGATCCCTTCGTCGTCCGGTACATCTTCCTTCTCATCTTTGATATTCATACTGGTCAGCGGAAGGAAGGTGGCCCGTCCGTATTTTCCGTGTTTGAGATACTCGATGAGATACTTTGCTGTAGCTTCGTTATCTGTAACTATATTCTGCAGGTTGCCGCCAAGCGCAGTCTCAATAGCAGTTTCGAATTTCTTTTCGGTTGATATCAGCTCTGCAACGACGCCATGGATACCCGGATTTGAATCCTTCAGTTCCATGACTTTCTTTACGCTGTTTCCATAACCCTCATACCGCTCGGCGATATTGGTAAGTGATTCAAGCAATGTGAGCTGTCTGTGATACGAAGCCTGGTATTCAGCCAGTTCATTGTTCGTATCACCCATCTTTTTCTTTATCTGGGCGAGAGAAGTCTCTGTATCGGAAAAATCATTTTCGTACTTCTCTATATCCTCACAGATCTTCCTGTACGCTGCTTCATTAGTTTCACGGTCCTTCTGTGTCGCGGCTTTCTGCTCTTCGAGTTTAAACACTCTCGCAGACATTGCGGAATATCTGACCTGGATCTGCTCGTTCATGGCCTGATATCTTTCGATCTGACCCTGAAGAGAGGATCTCCCGTCAAGTATCTTGAAGAGCTCACCGTTTATTTTCGATTCTTCGCTCTTCTTTTCTTCCAGGGCTTTGCGGACATCAGCGAGCTGAGCTCTGATCTTCTCCTCTTCCCCGGCAGCCTCTTCTATAGTTTTTTTAAGCTCTTTGAGTTCTTCATTAAGCCCTGTGATGCTTTCATTACGTTCTTTCTTCCCGTTTTCCAGACCCTGGATCTGTTCTTCATAAAGGACTCTGTTGGAAGCCGCTCCCTTTATCTGTTCCTCAAGGAGCTTTATCTGGTTTTCAAGCTGCTGCTTTTTCAGCGCTGAATCGGAAGCCGACGACCTGATATCCAGGATCTTCTGATCCAGCTCTTCCATCTGCTTTTCGACTTCGTCATATTCCTGCTTTGTCTTCTCCAGTTCACCGGAAACAGAAGCCAGTTCTTCTCCTGCAGCCTTATTCTTTTCATGAAATTCCTTAAGCTGTTCTTCTGTTCTCGCATCATTTACGGAAAACAGGGCAAGGTCTCTTTCTTTTAATTCCTCTCTCTTTGCAAGGTATATCTTTGCCTTCTCAGACTGTTTCTCAAGCGGCCCGACCTGTTTTGTCAACTCTGCCAGGATATCTGCGATCCTGAGCATATTCTGCTCCTCGCCGTCCAGCTTCTTTAAGGCAGCTATTTTTCTTCTTTTAAACTTAACGATTCCTACTGCCTCATCGAAAAGCTCACGCCTGTCTTCCGGCTTGTCGCTGATTATTTTATCGATCTGGCCCTGTCCGATTATTGAATATCCTTCTTTTCCTATACCCGTATCATAAAAGAGCTCCTGTATATCCCTTAGACGGCAGGAAGCGTTGTTCAAGAGATATTCGCTTTCACCGGAACGATAGAGCCTTCTTGTGACCGTGACCTCAGGGTAATCTATATTAAGATCGTGGCCGGAATTGTCAAGCGTTATTGAAACAGAAGCAAAACCCAGAGGTTTTCTGGATTCTGTTCCTGCAAAAATAACATCCTGCATATTCCCGCCTCGGAGCTGTTTCGCACTTTGCTCGCCGAGCACCCATCTCACGGCATCGGCGACATTGCTCTTACCGCTGCCGTTTGGTCCGACGATACCCGTTACGCCGTCGTGAAATTCCATTTTGATTTTCGAAGCGAAGGACTTAAAGCCCTGCATCTCGATTCTTTTAAGATACATTTATTTCCCGCTTTCCTTTATATGCTTCAAAGCTTCAAAAGCCGCCGCCTGTTCGGCGTTTTTCTTAGTCCTGCCTTCTCCTCTGCCGATGACCGTGCCATTCACTGAGACCTCTGCACAAAATGACTTGTTATGATCCGGCCCGCTTTCTCCGGTTATCTTATAGACCGGCGCTGTTTCATATTCGTTCTGTATGATCTCCTGCAAGGATGTTTTAGCATCGTGATAGAGCTGCTTGTTTTCTATGTCATTGAGTACAAACCTGGTGATGAATTCCCTGGCCGGCGCAAGCCCGCCGTCCAGATATATTGCGCCAATGACCGATTCCAGTGCGTCTGAAACCACGGAATCCCTGTAGCGTCCCATGGTTTTATCTTCTCCTTTTCCGAGGATCAGGAAACTGCTTAGATCCATTTCTTTCGCATCTATTGCCAAAGTGGGTTCGCAGACAAGTGAAGCCCGCAGCTTTGTCAGCTCACCTTCAGGCATTTCCGGATACTTCTTAAAAAGAAATTCGCTGCTGACCAACTCAAGAACGGCATCGCCGAGAAACTCTATGCGCTCATTGCAATCGTTTCTGTCCAGGCGATGCTCGTTTATATACGAACTGTGTGTAAAAGCCCTGCGGAGCAGCAGCTTATCTTTAAATACATATCCGGTTATCTTTTCAAATTCCGATATTCTGTCCATTATCCCGTATCCGTAAAACGGGACTGCCGCACCAGCCCGTTTCTGACTTACTGTGACAGTCCCAGCCTTTTATTAATTGTTCCGTTAAGGTCGCTCTCCGTAAATTTAATACACTGTATTATCGAGTTCTTAAAAGTCGTATCCTTTGAATTGCCGTGGGTCTTTACTACAAGTCCCCTTAAGCCCAGAAGCGGTGCGCCTCCGTAGATATCCACGTCAAAATCCTTCAAAGTCGCTTTAAGTGCAGGCTTAGCCAGCGCTCCGCCTATCTTCCCTCGTGTACTGGACATCATGCCTTCTTTTATCTTCTTGATAAGCGTTGAAGCAAGGCCTTCGTAAAGCTTGAGTATGACATTTCCGACAAATGCTTCCGTCAGCACGACATCTGCGTATCCTGAGGGAATATCCCTGGCTTCTATATTTCCTATAAAGTTGATCTCACTGTTTTCCTTAAGCAGCGGGAACGTTTCTTTTACAAGAGCGTTTCCCTTTTCCTCTTCAGCTCCGATATTGACCAGGGCTACTCTCGGTTTTTCTATGCCGAGCATTGTCTCCATATAAGCCTGTCCCATGGTCGCAAACTGTACCAGATGTTCAGGTCTGGCATCCACGTTTGCCCCGCAGTCTATGAGAAGGGAAACTCCCTTGGCCGTAGGGATAAGCGGCGCTAACGGAGCTCGCAGGACCCCTTTGGCCTTCCTTACAATGACTTGTCCGCCCACCAGCACAGAACCGGTATTGCCGGCGGATACAAATGCATCAGCCTCGCCGTTCCGAACCAGCTTAAGTCCTACGACAAGGGATGAATCCTTTTTCTGCTGGATCGACTGTACAGGCGGTTCTCCTGTAATTATTACTTCCGTCGCATTTACTATGCTCAGTCTTTCTTTATCATAGCTGAGCTTAGCCAGCTCTGCCTCTATAAGTTCCTGCTTTCCAACCAGGATTATTTCGAGTTCTTTGCACTCCTCGAGTGCCAGAACGCTTCCTTTGACAGGCTCTGCCGGTGCGAGATCGCCTCCCATGGCGTCAACGACTACTTTTACGGTTCTGCTCATTTTCTTCTCCGCCTGATCTTCGTTTTTTTAATGCATAGAGCGTAAAACTGCTCTTGCTCTGTGTTATCATCTGATCCAGGTTATTGCCCGATATTCTCAGCCGCCTGCTCGGCTACTATCGCCGCTTCAGAGGCCGGATCTACAATGCCGGGAACACCGCTGGGCATGACATCTCCTATGAGTATGCCCTCTTCATTTGTCTGGAAGCCGTCAGGCGTTGTGCCGTTCCTTAATATTCTTCCTTCTTCGTCGAAATAGTATAAAACATTGCCGACCGGATACCAGCCTACTGTAGCATATCCGTTCTCATCGAAATGATATGTATCGCCGTCGATATTGATCCAGAAATTAACGATGAAGTTTCCGTCCTCATCCATATATTTCTTTCCATATTCATCTGATATCCATTTTCCGGCTTTATGCGCGATGACCTCAAAGGTTCCGCTTGCCGCGCTGTTATAGTTCTCTCCATGATTATTGGTTGCAACAACGTAGTAAAATACACTGCCTTCTTCAACGGCTTCAACCGTATAGATCGCCGCAGTGGCATCTTTTATAGGTGTACCGCCGCCGTTTGAATTTACGTTATTCTTGTACCACTGGTATGAAATGATACCACCGTCTGTGCTTGTCGCGGTGCCGTCGATATTAAATGTATCACCGACAACAAGAGGTACACTTCCGTTCAGGTCATTTTTAAATTCAGGTTTTGTAAGGGTCGTATCGATATTCTTTATGACCCTTGTCGAATCCCCGCCTGCGTTCTGCGAACCTTCCACAGTATCTTCGACCAGATCGTCGAAAACATCAGTGGCCGAGCAGGCTGTGAGCGAACATATAGAAACAGCTGTAAGTACTGCAAAAATACCGTATCTTATACTTTTCATTTCAAACCTCTTGCACTATTCTAATTGAAGTTATAATTCAAAAGCATCTAGAAATTATACCATGACGCTGTAATTGTGTCAAAATATCCTTTCGCAGCTCTCATTCATAATACTCCGGAAATTGTTTCATATCGTACCACTGATATGAATCATGAAGCATATACAGCGGATTCCCGGTTTTTTCCCTGTAGTCTTTTAACAATTTTACCGCTTCAAGGCTCTTAGGAATATCCCAGGTCGACTTGATGAAATATCTTTCGTCATAAAGCTCATCTTCGCAATGGGCGGCATCCATCGTCAGCATCATTTCACGTCCGCTTTCAAAATTTACGAGAAATGACTGATGCCCGGGCGTGTGACCTTTGGTATCTATCGAAATTACGCTGCCGTCTCCGAAAATATCGTATTCGGGCACGTCCGGAATAAGTTCGATATTCTTCGACCGGGCTTCAAATTCCCTTACCCAGATGCGGTCCGGTTCATGAAAACCTTTACAGTTCGCGTCGTGCACGCCTTCCCATTCTTTTTCCCTTATATGATATACGGCGTCAGGGAAAAATACGCACTGGCTGCAATGATCGGCGTGCATATGGCTTAGGCAGATATGCTTTACGTCGTCAGCAGTTTTACCTATTCTGGCAAGCTGCTTTAAGATGTTCGGCTGAAGGCCTGCCAGCTCAGCGAGCAGTTCTTCACTGATCGTCTCTACACTCACACCGGTATCAAGCAGGATCAGGCCCTTTTCCGGATGTTCCAAAACGTAAAGACAGATATTAATGATCTTTTTATACTCTCTCGTAGTATTCCTTGCGCTGGCGAAATGATCCGGCGTGACCATACCTCCGCACTTGACCATGTATAATTTGGATATTTTTGACATATCTTCATCCTCCGCCTGTTACAAAAGCCTTAATGAAATACCAAGATACAGAAGCTCATCAGGATCGGTCAGTTCGGAACCGATCGTTTCTTTTATCCTCTCGAGTCTGTAAAGTAAAGTACTGCGGTGGATATACAGCGTGTTTGCCGTATGCACCACATTCTGGTGGTTATCAAGAAAAGTTTTAAGCGTTTTTATATAATCCGAACCATTCTGTTCATCAAGCGCTTTCAGCCTGAGAACGCCTTCATGGCAAAGCATTTCCCCGGGTATTTTTTTTGTGGCCTGTTCAAGGATATACGCCATGGCCACCTGATCGAACTGATGTATCCAGTTGAACGGATCCTTTCTGGCCCCTACTTCCAACGCTATTACAGTCTGCAGATACTGCCTTCTCAGGTTCATGTGTCCTTTTATTACGCGGCTGTATCCTGCCTTTAAATTCCCATCGCGGATAAAAGGCGTAAGCTTTGAACTCAGTAATGCGCGATCCATCCCGAGTTTTGTAAGGTTGAAAAAGCTGACTATTGAATCCTCATAAGGAAAGCTCGCAGATCCCGGGAACATGTCTTCTACATAGTTGCATACGGATGTGACCGGCATACGGTTTCTGTCGAGATAATTAAGATAGAATGTCAGGCACAGGTATTCATCTTCTTTATGCCATCCGAGCTCTGAAAGCTGGTCGCTGGCAGCCATGTAATCAAGGGTCCTGTCAGAAAGTATCTGTCCGAGAAGTTTATGCAGATTTTCTTCACGCCATGGCACCAGGCCTCCGGAAGTATTGATGATCTTCCTCAGATATCGTCCAAGCATTGGCAGAATATCATTTTCAGAACCATTAAATGGAATGACCTCTGCAGCTGTCAGCACATAAGTGATCTCTCCGGTCATTTTAAGATTGTAATTGAGGGTACGCAGGCCCATTATCTCCGAAGGTCCTTCATAACATTCTTTGCTGTATTTTTTTAAATTATATTCCGGATCCTGCAATATTTTGTTTATTGCATGCATCCTGTTTTCTCCGTCTTTGATCCTTCCGAAAGGATCCATCCGGCGGAATTTAAGGCCTGTGGCTGCAGTAGAAAGATCGCTGCGCATAACACACAAAGGATTGCCCGTAACCGGTTCGGATATTTCCAGCATATCCTCAATGCTTCCCTGCTCATCAGCTATATCATTCAGCTGGTTCAGCCATCCTGAATAATACTCAAAGCATTTTATACATGCGTTAACCACAGTCTCTGCACGTACCCCGGCATTCGGAACTGCTATAGTCACGTTTTTATGCAAAGCATCTTCCTGATCATCAAATAAAACGATCATTACGTCTTCGGGTATATTTCGTCTCGCCGGAAGCTCCAGGCCTTCTTTGAAGACATATATCCAGCCCGGTTCCATATCCATGCCCTGCTCATATAACAGTACTCCCTGAAGCTTATTATCTGTATCGGGATTGTAAACCTTTACGATATCGAACTTATCTTTTAAATAATTTAATACCGTTTTTGTTCTAAGCTGCATACGATACTCCGTAAGTGGTCAAAAATTGTCGAATTCGAGCGCATCCACGAATGTGTCCTGAAATTCAGGCAGTGAAGCGAGTTCAAGGAAATCCGTTTCCGCTGCCAGTTCTCCGGACCTTGTCCACAGTTCTTTATTCTGCAGAACCATCTGTGCTCCAAGACCCGCTGCATTACCTATCGGTGTGATCCTGTCACGCAGGACGGGCGGGATCATGCCGATCCTGCATACATTCTGAGGATTCAGGAAGCTTCCGAAAGCGCCGGCCAGCCAGACTTCACTGACTTCATCCACCGTTATGCCCATATGCGCACAAAGGAGTTCGATTCCTGCGCGTATGGCAGCTTTGGCCATCTGCATTTCCCTTATATCCTTCTGGCAGATATAAACATCCGAATCCCGTCCGGACTTTTCTTCCGGAACGAGCACGATCTTTTCCTGCTCCATTTCACCTGACTCATCCATAATTCCGACCCTGAGCATCTCTGCCGCAAGATCAAGAAGTCCGGATCCGCATATACCCACTGCAGGCTTATCATTTATTATTCCGAGTTTCCACCCGTTTTCCGTATATTCTGCCTTGCTGATCGCTCCATCAGCTCCGCGCATTCCGAATGCTATTCCCACACCTTCAAATGCGGGACCAGCCGCAGTAGAGCATGCTGCCATTTTATGATCTTTCGCCAGGACCATTTCGCCGTTCGTACCTATATCAATAAGAAGGGTCCACTCCTTCTGTTCCGCAATATCCGAAGAAACTATGCAGGCCACCGTATCGGCTCCTACAAATCCGGCTATATTCGGAAGCGCGAACAGCAGGCCGTTCCTATTGATATCAAGTCCGAAGTTTTCTGCAGGAAGCACCATCTTTTCACATACCGCAGGATTATACGGCGCATGTACGAGCGAATCCACATCGATACCCATGAACAGATGATGCATGCATGTATTTCCGGCGATCGAAACGAGATATACGTTCTCCGTAGTGCAGCCGGCTTTTCTGGTCATTTCTGCTATAAGTTCCCGAAGAGCGTCGCGAATACAGGATGACAGTTCTTCTACGCCGTGTTCCAATGAATATGCGGCCCTGCTTATGACATCACCGCCAAACTGCACCTGAGGGTTCAGCCTGCTGGCTACGGAAAGCTTTTCTCCTGTATCTGCATCCAGAAGGTAACCGGCTACTGTAGTAGTTCCAATATCGAAAGCTGCCATATACGCCGCTTTTCTTTCCGCCGAAACATCAAGGATATGATCATTTGCTATGATCACATGAACATTTCCTTCCGCTGCCTTCAGCGCCCCGGGAAGCTTTGTTATAACAGATGGTTCCGGGAGTATTCGTCCATCAAGTTCCGGCAAAAGCTTTAAAAGCTCTTCTGAGAACCGCGTCCAGTCAGATATGCTTTTGCCTGCCGGACAGGGAGGTACCTTAAGGCTTATTCTGGTAATATGAGAATTAAAAGATGTCTCTTTTTCCAGTCCGTCCTGAAGCACGACAACATTCTGTGCCGGTTCTTCTGTAGAAACAGTAATATCCTTTTCCCCGACAAGGCTCTGGCATGAAAGCACGTATTCGCTGAGTTCGTTTACATATACTTTGCACTTCCCGCACTTTCCGTTTCCGCCGCATGGAGCGTCGGGAACCATTCCGGCCGCTCTCATAGCTTCCATTATAGTAATATCCGGCTCAACATTTACTGTTATGTCGTCATTTTTAAAATATACTTTTGGCATGGATCCACCTGCTTTGATCGTATTCTGAATATTAAAAGTTTCTTCATGATTATATCAAATGTATGAAAGGATGTAAAACATCAAAGAAGATATTCAATGACAGAAAAGCCGCAGGCATAAGACCTGCGGCTTGAATCTTTAAATATTCGGTTTTTATGATCCGTTAGGCTACAAGCTGCTTTGCAGCTGCTGCTGCGGAAGCTGCATCTGCTGTGAAGCAGTCAGCACCGATCTTATCTGCGAACTCCTGGGTTATGGGAGCTCCGCCGACCATAATTTTAACTTTGTCACGGAACGGTGCTGCATTAAGGGCAGCTACTGTCTCTTCCATAGCAGGCATAGTTGTTGTAAGAAGAGCTGATACGGCAAAGATCTTAACATCTTCATTCTCTTCGTAAGCATCAAGGAACTTCTGAACCGGTACGTCAACGCCAAGGTCAACTACAGTAAAGCCTGCAGATTCGATCATCATGGCAACGAGGTTCTTACCGATATCATGAAGGTCTCCGTAAACGGTTCCGATGATAACTGTTCCGAGCTGAGGAGCACCTGCTGTGGCAAGCAGCGGTTTGATAACTTCTACGCCGGCTTTCATAGCCTTGGCAGCGATAAGCATCTCGGGAACGAAGATCTCATTTCTCTTAAACTTGTCACCTACGACATCCATGGCACCGATCATGGTGTTAAGGATAGTAGTGGGATCGATACCTTCATCAACACAGGCCTGTGCTGCTGCGGGTACAAGTTTTCTTTTTCCGTTTTCAACTAGTGTAGCAAGTTCTTCTAAAGCGCTCATAAATCATTTCCTCCATTAATATTCATAAGCTTTTGATAGTTTTTATTTAAAATAATTATTCCGGCAAAAATAATTATTTCTTTACTCCGAAAAGTCCGTCACGATATGCTGAAATATATTCAACGCACATGTCATCATTGCC
>CADBMM010000254.1 GCA_902795795.1 uncultured Lachnospiraceae bacterium
CTCATAGCCTCCCATACCGATCTTTGTAAGCATGATAAAGAGCGGCGGGATAACTGCAAGCGCCAGCGCGCAGTAAACTACGATAGGTGTATAGACTCTTGCAAACTTGGAAATAAAGTTTTCCGACTTTGACTTGCGGGAGGATGCGTTTTCGACCAGATCCAGGATCTTCGCAGCTGTGGATTCATCAAATTCCGTCGTTGTCTCTATCTTCAGAACGCCGGTCATATTGATACTTCCGCTTAAGACATTCATGCCCGCTTCCACATCAACAGGTTTGCTTTCGCCTGTCAGGGCGCTTGTGTTCATTGCAGATCTGCCTTCAATTATCACGCCGTCCAGAGGCACTTTTTCACCTGGCTGCACAACGATCGTACTGCCGACTTCGACCTCGTCCGGATCGACCTGTTCAAGCTCCCCGTCCACTTCCATATTCGCGTAATCCGGCCGGATATCCATCAGGTCTGAAATATTCCTGCGGCTTTTCCCGACAGCATAGCTCTGGAAAAGCTCACCGACCTGATACAGAAGCATAACGGCAACGCCTTCACCGTATTCTCCAACTATGATCGCACCGATCGTCGCGATAGTCATCAGGAAGTTTTCATCAAACACCTGCCTGTTCCTGATCCCAAGCACGGCCTTACGCAAAATATCATAACCAACTGTCAGATAAGGGATCAGAAGCAGTACAATGATCACCCATTTTGGCAGCTCAACATTTACGATACCCTCAGAGATCAGATACAGCGGCACAAAGAATATTGCGGCAATAATTATTCTGATCAGTAGATTTTTCTGTTTTTTGTTCATATCCGTCTGCTTCTCCGTTAATGCCTTTATACTTTTCGACCTTTATCAGCAACCATTAGTTGTACTTAGCTAACCGACAGGCATATTTAAAAAGTACACAGTAACAGGATCAGATAAATACTTCGCAATCGGCCTCAACCTTTCTGCAGTTCGCACGAACGTTCTGCATAACTGCATCCACGTCAGCTCCGTCCTCAAATTCGACCTTCATCTTCAGAGTCATAAAGCTGACTATGGCATCCTTTACTCCTTCTGTCTTCTTGGCTGCAACTTCCATTTTTTCAGCGCATGCCGCACAATCAACATCTATTTTATAAGACTTTTTCATTCCGATATGATCCTTTCTTTTTTTCATCAAACGATTAAATGCATGTTTAATCGTTCTTGCTTCAGTATATTACTTTTCTATTGAAAGTCAATCCTTTTTTTATTAAGATAAGTGTAGATGAAGATCTCCAAACCAGCTTTCGAAGGAATATCCTATGGAACAGGTAAAATTACCACATCAACACGGAAATGCAAAACGGGCAGATGAACTTATCCGCCGTTTTTCAGACATTGAAAAATTCAGCGCAGTCGCTGATGTCTTTAAAAAGCTGGGCGATGCCAATCGCATCCGCATTTTCTGCCTGCTCTGCAGCTGTGAAGAATGCGTCATCAATATTGCGGCCATTTTAAACATGTCCTCCCCTGCCGCTTCACACCATCTTCGTTCATTGAAGGACAGCCATTTAATAGTAAGCCGCCGCGAGGGTAAAGAGGTCTATTACAAGGCGTCGGATACGGAGGAAAGCCTGCTCCTGCAAAAGCTCCTGCAGACCGTATTAAAAGGCTAATCGCCCAAGAAGCTTATATCAGTTCTGACCTTTGGATGCTCTCCGATCATCTTTTCCATCCAGATCATATTGTACCAGCGTCCGAATTTATATGCACATTTATGGAATTCTCCCACCTTGACATATCCAAGATGCCGGTGGAACTGTTCGCTGTTTTTTGTAAGGTATTCATCTTCGACTATGGGGTCTGCTATGCATGCATAAAGATTGAGGATCCCCTGGTCTTTCAGCTTTTCTTCCAGGGCTTCGTAAAGCTTCCTTCCGAAACCGCAGCCTTTTGCACCGCGGTCCACATAGATAGACACCTCGCATGAAAGGTGATAGGCCGCCCTGCTCTTAAATGGTCCGGCATACGCATATCCCTGAATGATCCCGTCATTTTCCAGCACGATATAAGGATATTTCTTCAGGGTATTTTCTATACGGCCTTTGAATTCCGATTGTGTCGGGACGTCATATTCAAGCGAGATCGCCGTATTTGCGACGTAATAACTATAGATTTCCAGAAGACGTTTTGCGTCCTCCGGTACTGCATTTCTGATCATAGTTCAACCTTTATTGCGGCAGAATTTTGCGTCAATAATTATACTTATTTATTAATAACCATGCAATATTTTTATAATGATCCAGTCATTTTCCAGCTAACTGCGGAAACGGTCCCGTATTGATTAAAAGCTGTAATTAACCTATACTTGTTCATGGATCACATGGAGCGGTTTAAAGGCGGATATATGTATAGTGTAAATGATTACTGCCGCGAACTTTTCGGCAAAAAAGTTTATAAGATCGCATTGAATGCAGGGCTGAGCTGTCCGAACAGGGACGGTACATGCGGGACCCGCGGATGTATTTTCTGTTCGGCGGGCGGTTCCGGCGATTTTGCCGAGGATCCCAGGCTTCCGCTCGACGAACAGATAGAAGCTGCCAAAACACGTGTCCGGGATAAATTCCATGGAGATCAGTTCATTGCATATTTTCAGGCATATACAAATACATACGCCCCGCCCGAACATCTGGAAAAGCTCTTTTGTCCTGTTATAGAGCGCGATGATATTGCCGCACTTTCGATCGCCACCAGGCCGGACTGCTTATCGTATGAAACAATTGCCCTTCTTGACCGGCTGAACCGGATCAAACCTGTATGGGTCGAACTGGGTCTTCAGACTATCCACCCGTGTACAGCGGAATATATCAGACGCGGCTACGAACTATCAGTTTATGACGAAGCCGTTAAGGCACTGAAAAGCATAAACGTTCATGTGATCACGCACATTATCCTCGGTCTTCCCGGCGAGTCTGCGGAAGATATGAAAAAGACGGCGGAATATGTCGTAAGAACATACGAGAAAGAACCCTGCAAAGACCGCATACACGGCGGTATAAAGCTCCAGCTTCTTCATGTTCTGAAAGGGACCGACCTCGCAGATGATTATGAGAAAGGTAAATTCAAAGTACTGAGTCTTGAGGAATATACCGATATTCTTTGCAGGATTCTGGAGATCATCCCCGATGACATCGTGATCCACCGTCTTACCGGAGACGGCCCGAAAAAGCTGCTCATCGCCCCGCTTTGGAGCGCAGATAAAAAGAAGGTAATAAATACTATCAATAAGGCGATAAGGGAGCGGGGGCTTTGATCCCCCGCTCTTCTTTATTCACGCTTTCATTATTCTGACATGTCCAGCCGGACACGTATCGCTGGAACGATCCCCGCATCCATACATACCACCGGTATGCCGCGGTTATAAAGATACCCCTTTTCCCCTACATAAACCACATTATCCTGAGAATAACCATTGGTCCTAAGGAGCCAGAATCCTGTTCCGGCAGTCTCTTCTTTTTCAGATGACCATACTCCTCAGCCTTATCTGAACTGAACACCTCTTCCTCTGCCAAAGTGCTTACCGCCGAGGTTCCCATAACAGCTGCCACAGTGCAGCAGACCATAAGTGATCTCACCAAAATCTTAAATCTGTTCATAATAATATTCACTCCAAACTGATACAGTATGTTATTATATTTTTAAAGATCATTTTTTGTTTCCGGAAAATTTGTTTTGATCAGGAAAGGTTTTTTCTTTTGAGCGGTTCTCAGAATAAACTCGGCGTAATGCCTATAGGAAAACTTCTGCTCGTCATGTCGGTCCCCATGATGATCTCCATGTTCGTGCAGGCGCTTTACAATATAGTCGATTCCATATTTGTAGCCCAGTTGAGCGAGGACGCTCTGACTGCGGTGACCCTGGCGTTCCCAATCCAGAATATCATGGGCGCCATCGGCATAGGTACCGGTGTCGGGCTGAACGCGCTGGTATCCAGAAGTCTGGGACGTGGCGATAAAGACAAGGCGGACAAGGCCGCCAATGTGCAGATTTTTCTATGTCTCTGCTATACTGCACTTTTTATCGTTATCGGCGCTGTGTTCTCGCGTTCTTTCTATGAGTATCAGACCGACGTGAGAACAATTATAGATTACGGTGTCGAATATCTGCCCGTAGTGTGCATGTTCGGAGCCGGAGTGTTTTTCAGTCAGACCTTTGAAAAGCTGCTGATCTCTACCGGAAACAGCACATATTCAATGATCTGCCAGATCTCAGGTGCCTTAATAAATATCGCTCTGGATCCTCTCTTTATCTTCGGCGCCGGTCCGTTCCCGGCCATGGGTGTAAAGGGTGCTGCTGTCGCCACCGTTATCGGTCAGGCATCCGCGGCGGTGATAGCCATAAGCTTCAACCTCCGCATAAACCGGGAACTTTGCTTTGATCTTCGCATGATCATGCCGGATAAAGATACGATAATATCCATTTATTCTGTCGGAATACCTTCAATGGTGATCGTCGGTCTCAATGCCTTTATGTCCTTCGGAATGAATCAGATCTTCCTTAAATTCAGTACAACGGCTACTGCCGTATACGGGATCTGGATAAAAACTCAAAGCTTCGGACTGATGCCTGTATTCGGCATGAATAACGGAGCTCTGGCGATCTACTCATATAATTTCGGCTCCGGCAGACACGACAGGGTCCGTCAGGCCTTATCCCTGGCTCTTAAAGTCGGTATCTGTGTCACTTCGGCCGTGACCATTCTTTACGAACTGATCCCCGGACCGATATTCAGCCTTTTCAACGCGTCAGATACCATGCTTGGCATAGGAATTCCCGCCATGCGCATCTGCGCGGCTTCAATGCCGTTCGCCGCCTGTACGGTGATCTTTACATCATGCTTTCAGGCCCTTGGATACTCCCGCTACTCCCTGCTGCTGAATCTTTGCAGACAACTTTTCTTCCAGATACCGGCAGCGTGGCTGCTGTCGCAGACCGGGGTCCTCGGCCTCGTCTGGCTGGCCCCGCTTATTTCCGAAGCTGTTACAGTCTGTCTCTCGCTTCTTTGCAACCGCCGGGCGTCAAAAGTTCTGAATCCATAACCGACATTATTATAATGTTTGGTAAAAGGGGACGGAGCAAATGCATATATTTGCTCCGTCTCTTTGTATCAGTCTTTTACCTTTTTTCAAATCGGAACGTTCCGAGGAACTGTTCTGCTCTTTTTGTTTCCGGATGTTCGAAGAAGGTCTCCGGATCGGAATCTTCAAGGATATGTCCGTCATCCAGGAATATCACCCTGTCTGCTATGGCACGGGCAAAAGCCATCTCGTGCGTTACGATCAGCATGGTTTTGCCCTGTTTTGCAAGATCAAGTATGACATCCAGTACCTCGCGTACCATTTCCGGGTCAAGAGCTGCCGTAACTTCATCAAACAAAATGACTTCCGGATGCAGGATCAACGCGCGGACGATAGCGACACGCTGTTTCTGTCCGCCCGAGAGCTCACGCGGAAAACTGTCTGCCTTATCAGCCAGACCGACTCTGGCAAGCAATGCTTTTGCTTCGATCTCAACCTCGGCCCTTTTCCGTTTCTGGACCTTTTCGGGCGCAATGGTAATATTCCTGAGAACGTTCATATGCGGAAAAAGTTCATAGCTCTGGAAGACCATTCCGATCTTCTGGCGCATCTGCGTCAGTTCTTTAGACCCTGCCAGTACTGCTTCGCCATCCAGAAGGATCTGCCCGCCCTGGATGTCTTCGATTCCGTTCAGACATCTGAGAAGCGTACTCTTACCGCAGCCGCTGGGGCCGACAAGGACTACTACCTCTCCCTTACGGATCGTAAAACTGATCCCGTCAAGGATCGTGTTCTCTCCAAATCTTTTTGTCAGATTACTGACCTCCAACAGGATCTCGCTCATTGCCAACGCACCTCCAGCCGGCGCGCCAGAAGGCTGATAGGCCAGCACGCCAAAAAGTACAACACAAATACTGTAAGATAAACTCCGAACGCCGCGTTCGGGCTGCTCATACGGTTAGCCTCAATTATCTGCTGCGCGACTTTCAGGACTTCCACTACGCCGATCATCAACACGAGCGACGTTGTCTTGATCATTCGTGTGATCAGATTAATGGATAACGGGATCAGCCGCCGTACAGTCTGCGGCAGCACGACATAAAGAAATGTCTGTGCGGATGAAAAGCCCAGCGCTTCGCTGCTTTCATATTGATGTTTCGGGATCGAGATCAGCGCCCCTCTTACCAGGTCGCCCATCTCAGCGGTTCCCCAAAGCGTAAAGACAATAACGGAAGCCAATTCTCCGGAAATGTTCCAGCCAAACGCTGATGTTGTCCCGAAGAATACGATAAACAGAAGGACCAGCTGAGGCATTATGCGGATGAAATCCAGATATACCCTCAGTACTGCCCGCAGGATGGGGTTCTTTTTCGTCATTAAGATCCCCATCAGAATGCCCAGCGGAATACTTAAAGCCACTGAAATCAGACTGATGCTCAGGGCCGTCCAAAGTCCAAGAAGGAGGCGCTGGAAATTGATACCCTTAAATAATACCTCAAGCCCCAAAGCCGGCATAACGCAGCCTCCTTTCCAATATGCTTCCTGCGATCGAAACGGGAAGAAGGATCATAAGATAGAATATGACCAGAAGGAACAGGCTTTCCGTCGTATTGTAATGCATACCGATAAGATCCTTTGCCGTAAACATAAGATCCATGATGCTGACCGCCGAAAAGACACTGGTCTCTTTCAAAAGGAAAATGATATTCGCGATCAGGGCCGGAACACTTACCGAAAGCGCCTGAGGGAATATGATGTATCTCATTGTCTGGGCACGGTTCATTCCAAGACTTTCTGCGCTTTCTGTCTGGATGACTGGAACGGCTTCAAGTCCGCTTCGAAAAGCTTCGGCCATATAGCTTCCGCCTAAAAATGCAAGGCCGACGACGCCGCACAGATACGGATTTGTCGGTATGCCGATCTTAGGAAGACCGTAATAGATAAAAAACAGCTGTACAAGAAGCGGCGTATTTCGGCTTACTTCAACATATATGGCCGCTATCCTTCGCAGGACGGGAACCTGAAAATGCTGGACGGCTGCGCAGATCACTCCGATCAGCAGGGCAAGCGCAATTCCTGCCAGGCCAAGCTTGACAGTAAGCACTGCGGCCTCCTGAAACAGGGGGAAGTATTGTGCCAATATTTCCATCTGCATTTTACGGTATCCTCCGATCAAGCTTCTTGGCGATCCGCATTCCTATCCACTGAAGTATCTGAACCAATACAACGATGATCGCTACGGTTATCAGCATGATCCCGGTCTCCCACCGGTAATACCCGTACCGGATGGCAATATCCCCCAGGCCTCCGCCTCCTACGACGCCGGCCATTGCGGAATATCCAAGGATCGTTCCCAATGATATCGTAACTCCGACGATCAATGATATACGTGCTTCACCAAGCAGTACCTTCCATACTATCGTACCGTCTGAAGCGCCCATGCTCTGCGCGGCTTCTATCACTCCCTGATCCACTTCCTTTAACGAAGATTCCACCATTCGCCCGATAAACGGAGCTGCGGCGATAGTAAGAGGAACTATCGTTGCTGTGGATCCGTAGCTTTTTCCGACCAGAGCCCTGGTAACGGGGATCAGAAGAATGAGAAGTATAAGGAACGGAATACTTCTGAGAATATTGGTAATTATATCCAGAATACGGTAAAGCGCAGGACGAGGCCTTATCCCGTTCTTATCACTTACCGCCAGCATGATCCCGAGCGGCAGTCCCAACGCATATCCGAGGATCGTTGAAACAAGCACCATATACAAAGTATCGCGTATTCCCTCTAATAAAAGACCTACGATCTGACTGTCAATCTGCATGGCATTATTCTCCTGTTCCTTTTAAAATATCCTGTGTCTGGCGAACCAGAAGAAGCCGCTTGGCTGCTTCGCTTTGCGGATCGTTGAAGACCTTGCTCACCAGACCCGATTCTACGATGCGCCCGCTCTCCAGAACCGCCACTTCATCGCAAAGCTCTTCGATAACACGCATCTCGTGGGTGATGACCACCATTGTGATCTGATGTTTTTTATTGATCTCCTGCAGAAGATGAAGGATCGTGCCTGTCGTCTCCGGATCGAGGGCGCTTGTAGCCTCGTCGCAGAGGATCAGCTTCGGTTTTCCCGCAAGCACTCTTGCGATCGCGACTCTCTGCTTCTGTCCGCCGGAAAGCTGGACAGGGAAAGCGTGTGCCTTGTTCGCAAGTCCCACTGCTTCCAGATATTCCAGTGCCTTTTTTCTTGCATCCTTTTTGGATATACCTGCAATTTCCATCGGCAGGCAGACATTGTCCAGCACATTACGCTGCATAAGCAAATTGAAATGCTGGAAGATCATGCCAATGCTCTGACGCTCCTTACGCAGCTCTGCATCCGTAAGCGCTGTCATGTCATGATCCTCCAGCAATATACGTCCCTTATCCGGTCGCTCAAGAAGATTGATACATCGTACCAATGTACTCTTCCCGGCGCCGGACAGTCCTATTACTCCGTAGATCTGTCCCTTTTTTACAGAAAACGAGACCCCCTTGAGTGCTTCGACGTCCCCATTCGCTGTATGAAATGTTTTAAATAATTGTTCTGCTTCCAGAAATGCCATGTCTTTTCCTTATTTATACGTGCGAGGCGGGCCGGCAAATATCCGGCCCGCAATCAATATGTCAACAAGTTTCAGTCTTCAAAAGGTATGACCGCTCCGTCATATTTTTCGTTAATGAATTTTTTGATCTCATCCGATTTGAGAACTTTAATGAGGGCCTTTATTCCTTCGCTTTCTTCGTTTCCTTCCTTGACGGCAATAATATTTACATAAGTTTTAGCCGCCTCAGATTCCGATGTTTCAAAGGCGATAGAATCATTTCTAACAGACAGGCCGGCTTCCAGAGCATAGTTGCCGTTAAGGACGACAAATGCCACTTCATCTTTTATGCGGGCTACCTGAGCGGCTTCAAGCTCCTGGATCTTTATGTTTTTCGGATTGTCAACAATATCCAGAACAGTCGCGGTAAGACCTGCATCCTCTTTCAGGGTGATAACACCGTTATCCTGCAGAAGCAGAAGGGCTCTTGCCTCATTCGTTGTATCATTCGGGACTGCGATCGTATCGCCGTCTTCCAGATCGGCAAGATCTGTTTTCTCTCCTGGATAAATTCCGAACGGCTCGTAATGGATCCCGCCGGCGTTGATCAGGTGTGTTCCGTTCTCTTCATTGAAGTTGTCCAGGTACGGAATATGCTGGAAATAGTTCGCGTCAAATTCACCGCTTTCTACCACGAGATTCGGCTGTACATAATCTTCGAATTCAGTCACTTCCAGTTTCCAGTTCTGTTCTTCAAGGATCTTTGCGGCTTCGGCAAGGATCTCTGAATGAGGCGTTACTGAAGCAGCGATCCTGATCGTGCCGCCTTCTGATGCAGTTGTCTCTTCCGCATCTTCTTCCTGTCCTCCGACAACGCCGCCTTCTATAACAAGTGACTCTTCATAATCCAGTCCATATGTCTCTGCCAGCGTCTCTTCGTATGCTTTATGGAAGAACTGCTCATCAGCCAGGGAAACGATCTCTTCATTGATCCAGTCAAGCAGGGTCGTGTTGCCTTTTGATACCGCAGGAGCGATCGTATCCTGGGAACCCAGAGACGGAATACCTACGGTATAACCGGGATTCTGGATAGCAAAGGCAATGACCTCTGTGTTGTCATTTGCCCATGCAACAGCATTACCGTTTTCAAGAGCGGTCTTTGCATTTGCATAAGTGTCATATTTCTGCAGAGCGATCTCCGGATTATTCTCAGTAAGATATGTTTCTGCTGTAGTACCTGAAATAACTATCACTCTGTCATCTTCGCCAAGCTCCGAAAGATCTGTTATAACACGGCTGTCCGGCGAAACAACGCCCAGGGCAACGTTCATGTACGGAAGAGCGAAATCAACTTTTTCGGCGCGTTCTTTTGTAACGGTAAAGTTCGCGAGGATAATATCAACTTTTCCGGTCTCAAGATACTCAACGCGGTTCGCGGCCTCTGTCGATACAAAATTGACTTCTACTCCAAGATCCTCTCCGATCCTTTTTGCGAAATAAACGTCATATCCCTGATATTCATTATATTCATCTACATAACCGAAAGGATTCTTATCGGAGAATACACCGATATTGATCTCTCCGGATTCTTTGATCTCATCAAGTGTACGGTAAACCGCATTTTCGTCATCTGCTGCAGCTGCGGATACCGCGGCAGTTCCTGCGCCAAAAGAAAACGCTAATACCAGCGAACCGGCAAGTGCGGCTATTCGTTTTACAGCCTTGGAAATATTTCTCTTTTTCATAACTTTTCCTTTCTATGCATAAGAGCATTTGTGTAATGACTCAATTCTATATTTTACATATTCCATATTTGCGTCATAAAAGCAAAAAACCGGGAGCTGCAACTCCCGGACACATGGCTTTTTGTATGAAGAAGCTTCAACAGTAAAACGGCAAATGACCATGCGCCGAAGCTCCTGTCCACCTGTGTGTCCGGGAGTTAGTCATTCGACAACACATCATTAAACGAGAACTAATTACCGTCATTGCTTTTCCTTTCATTTTATTTGCCTGACGCAAATTTTATGTAATTATATACTGACCTCCCTACCGTGTCAACAGGTATTATATGAATATATTCAATTTATCATAAATTAAATATTTCGTATAAATCAAGATAATACCTTGACATTTTCATTGTGTTAGCGTAAACTAACTCTAATCTGTAATATGCTTGGGCAGTGATACCGTGGATGAACTTTTAGACAAAATGATGAAGATTCACTTTGATAAATATCGTGAGCTTACAAAGCTCGCGGAGATCTGCTCGCAGGACGGGGAGAAAGGTATCCTGCTGTTTCTTTATTATTACAGACAAACTCCCATACTTTCGGGAACGCTTAAAGAGCTGACGGGTCTGACAAGCGGCCGCGTAGCTAATATTCTTAGACAGCTTGAAAACAAGGGTCTGATCGTAAGGAACCATGATAACGAAGATCAGCGCAAGGTCACAGTCAGTCTCACTGCAGACGGACTTGGTCAAAGCGCTGCTGCTTTCCGAAATCTCGTAGATATGAACAGGGATCTATTAATGTATCTCGGAAAAGAAGATGCCCGTGATTTCATAAGGGTCTTCGAACGTACTCTCGATTTTGCGGAGGCGAAAAGCAACTGATTTTTTTTAGTCAAATATCTTTCAATAAAACATTTTACTGAATGCAAAAATGAGGTATACTCTCCCAAGGAGGATATAAAATATGAAAATGTATTTTATCACTTTGGGAAAAACATCTGCCGTATCTGCCGCTGCCGAAGACTATGTACGTGATCTGAGCGATATCAGAATGACATTTTTCACAGAAGGACTTGAAGTGGAAGGTGAAACTGAAAGATGCTGGATATTAAAGGAATTAAGGGATGCGCTCCCCGTTCGTATCCGGCAGTCACATGAATACATCATACAACGGAATGAAAAATGCATCTATATGTACGGGAGAGATAAAAGGCTTCTCACAAAAGCATGGAATGAGGCGCTTGGTATAAAAGCCACCGATCTGCGCCGGAGGTTAGTTGAATGACACTAGATAAACTGCAAACAGGCTTAAGCGCAAAGATCACAACTGTAGGCGGCGAAGGAGCACTCCGCCAGCATTTTCTGGATATGGGCATTATCCCCGGAGCGGAAGTCACCATGGTGAAGTACGCGCCCTTAGGCGATCCGGTCGAAGTGCGTATTCACGGATATGCGCTGACCCTTCGAATTGCAGAAGCCGAACAGATAGAGATCACGCCATTTGAAAAAAACGAAAGCGGATCGAATGCCGCCAGACCGAAAAAAGGGACTGTACATCCAGCGTTTGGCGAACCCGGCATACACCATGTGCAGGGAGAAGAAGAACCGTTCCCGGACAGCCATGTCCTGACTTTTGCTCTTGTAGGAAATCAGAACTGCGGCAAGACTACCCTTTTCAATCAGCTTACCGGAGCCAATCAGCACGTTGGAAACTTTCCGGGAGTAACGGTATCCAGAAAAGATGGAGTTATCCGCGGGCATTCAAATACCCGTGTCACCGACCTTCCGGGGATCTATTCCATGTCGCCCTATTCAAACGAAGAACTGGTGTCCAGAAGCTTTGTGCTTAATGAAAAACCCGACGCCATTATTAATATAGTCGACGCTACCAACATAGAACGCAACCTCTATCTCACCATGCAGCTTATGGAGATGAACCGCCCGATGGTCGTTGCGCTCAACTTCATGGATGAACTTATCGGAAACGGGGGATCGATCGACGTAAACGCCATGGAAGAAGCTCTTGGCGTTCCTGTCGTTCCGATCTCTGCCGCAAAAAACCAGGGTATCGAAGAGCTTGTAACTCATGCGATCCATATTGCGAAATACAAAGAAAAGCCTCAACGGCAGGATTTCTGCTCCGCTGATGATAACGGAGGCGCCGTTCACCGCTGCCTGCACGCCGCCTCAGATCTGATCGAGGATCATACTGAAAAAGCCGGCCTCCCGCTGCGTTTTTCAGTATGCAAGGTCATTGAAAAAGACCAGTTTGTTCTTGACCAGCTGGGTCTTGACCAGAACGAAGCTGAAACATTGGAGCATATTGCGCTGCAGATGGAAAACGAACGCGGACTGGACCGTAATGCAGCCATTGCAGAAATGCGCTTCTCCTTTATAGAAAAGGTCTGCGCCGTTTCAGTTACAAAGCCTGTCAGAAGCAGGGAATACGAACGTTCCCAGAAGATCGACAGGGTGCTTACCGGCAAGTGGACAGCCATTCCTTTATTCATTGTAATAATGGGAGCTGTTTTCTTCCTGACATTCAACGTCATAGGAGCCTGGCTTCAGGGACTGGTCGAGACCGGAGTTGGCGCTCTCACCGACCTTGTGGATTCCGCGCTGATTGCAGGCGGAGTAAACGAAACGATCCACAGTCTTATCATAAAGGGCATCTTCGAAGGTGTCGGCAGCGTGCTTTCATTCATTCCTATCGTTGTAATTATGTTCTTCTTCCTGTCGCTGCTTGAGGACAGCGGTTATATAGCCCGTGTAGCCTTCTTTATGGACAAACTTCTTCGGAAGATCGGCCTCTCAGGTCGAAGCATAGTCCCTCTGCTGATAGGTTTTGGGTGCTCCGTACCCGCTGTCATGTCTACACGGACTCTGCCCAGCGAACGCGACCGCAAGATGACGATACTTCTTACACCTTTCATGAGCTGTACTGCCAAGATCCCCATCTACGCGTTTTTTGTGAGTGCGTTTTTCCCGGGCCGCGGCGGATTAATTATGACCGGCTTATATGTGCTCGGTATAGTGGTTGCGATACTCATAGCTCTTTTATATAAGAATACTCTGTTCAAGGGCGAAGCCGTACCCTTTGTAATGGAGCTTCCGAATTACCGTCTTCCGAGCATCCGCACCACCCTCCAGCTGATGTGGGAGAAGGCCAAGGATTTCCTCCAGAGAGCTTTTTCTATAATACTTATCGCAACTATCGTGGTCTGGTTCCTTGGAAACTTTGATCTGCATCTGAATCTTGTGACAGATTCTTCGACCAGTATTATGGCTTCGATCTCCGGTGTTCTGGTACCGATATTCCATCCGCTCGGACTTGGCGACTGGCGTATCGTAACATCGCTGATCTCCGGCTTTATGGCAAAGGAAAGCGTTGTATCAGTCCTTGAAGTACTGTTTGGCGCGGCCGGCGGCGTGACAGCCGCATTGACTCCGGTAGCTGCCGGAACCTTAATGATATTCAGCCTGCTTTATACGCCTTGCGTTGCAGCAATCGCTTCGGTAAAACGCGAGCTCGGACACAGATGGGCTATAGGCGTTGTTATCTGGCAATGTGTTGTGGCCTGGGTCATTGCACTGATCTTCCATCTTCTGATGCAGCTGTTTTAGAAAGGGGCAAATACAATGAATACACTTGATATCATACTTATTATCATTGTTGCAGCCTTGATCGCCTGTGCAGTGCTGATCATCCGCTCAAACAGGAAAAAGGGCAAAGCCTGCCCCGGATGCAGTGAAAGCGGCGGCTGCAGCTGCTGCGATAAAAGATGAATATACAGATGGGGCTGTCGCGCTAAGCGTATAATAATGCATAGAACTGTATATTCCTGAAAGAGACATTGCGGGTCCCGGTACTTCGCGATCGCAAGCGAAGCGCTGCGGGAGCGTTAGTACCGCTGGGGA
>CADBMM010000255.1 GCA_902795795.1 uncultured Lachnospiraceae bacterium
CCGAACCCCAGCTATCATGGAGTTTCGTTCGTGCAGGCTGCAGGACCGGCGGCTTTTGCGACATATATCCGCGCGATACTGCTTCGCGATACCGGTGCGGCTATCTCACCGTTCAATGCGTGGATCCTGCTTCAGGGGCTTGAGACCTTATCGCTCCGCCTCGACCGTCATGTTGAGAATACGAAGAAGGTCGTGGAGTATCTGGCGGCACATCCGCTGGTAGAAAAGGTCAACCATCCGTCGCTGCCGGATCATCCGCAGCATGAACTTTATGAGAAATACTTCCCGAACGGCGGGGCGTCTATCTTCACATTTAATATTAAGGGCGGACAGAAGGAAGCATACGCATTTATCGACGGACTTAAGATCTTCTCGCTTCTTGCCAACGTGGCGGACGTGAAGAGCCTTGTGATCCATCCTTACGATACGACGCATGCGGAGATGACTCCGGAGCAGCTGGAGGCAGCAGGCATTTACCAGAATACGATCCGCCTTTCCATCGGAACAGAGCATATCGATGATATCCTCTGGGATCTGGAACAGGGCTTCGAGGCCGCAGCAAAAGTGTGATAGGCTTTGTGCCGGAAACGCCGCACGGGTAACAGAAGATTTTTAATTCAAATAAAGGAGAAATACAATGTCAGAAATCAAAAACAGCTTTACAGATCTGATCGGAAATACACCTATTCTTAAAGCCGCGCGTTACAGCAAGGACGCGGGCCTGACCGGAAATACACTTTACACGAAGCTTGAATACTTAAATCCCGCCGGTTCCGTAAAAGACAGGATCGCATGGGCGATGATCCTGGATGCGGAGGAAAAGGGTCTATTAAAGCCCGGCGCGACCATAATCGAGCCGACCAGCGGAAATACCGGAATTGGTCTTGCTGCAGTTGCCGCAGCGAGAGGATATAAGGCAATTTTCACCCTTCCGGAGACAATGAGCGTTGAGCGCCGCAAGCTTCTCGCTGCCTATGGCGCAAAGCTTGAACTGACGGAAGGTGCGAAGGGAATGAAAGGCGCCATAGCAAAAGCGGACGAGCTGAATGCGTCGATTCCGGGCTCGGTCATCCTCGGTCAGTTCGTAAACCCGGCCAATCCGAAGATGCACTATGAAACAACAGGTCCGGAGATCTGGAAGCAGATGGAAGGAAAGATAGACATTTTTGCGGCCGGCGTAGGCACGGGCGGAACGTTAAGCGGCGTCGGAAAATATTTGAAAGAACAGAACCCGGATATCAAGATCGTTGCCGTTGAGCCGGCTACATCGCCGGTCCTTTCAAAGGGTACAGCTGGTTCTCATAAGATCCAGGGCATCGGCGCAGGATTTATCCCGGATACGCTGGATACAAGCATTTATGACGAGGTGCTTGCTATAGAAAACGACGACGCTTTTGAGGAAGGCCGCAGATTCGCGGTTACGGAAGGTATTCTTGTCGGAATATCCTCCGGCGCTGCACTTAAGGCCGGTACGATCCTCGCATCCCGCCCGGAGAACCAGGGCAAGAATATCGTTGTTCTGCTTCCCGATTCCGGTGACAGATATCTGTCCACGAGCCTGTTCGGAGAAGCGTGAGAATAACTTTTTTCCTGCTTTTATAAAGAAGCTGTCGCATACATCACCAAACATAAAGGGCAAAGTGCCAGGCACTTTGTCCTTCTTGTTTTATGTTGTCCTTCTTTTTATTCCGCCAGATCCGGCATTTCTCCACCTGTTGTTCCAGGGGCATGTGAAATCAAGAAAAAGTTTAAATCCTAAACCACCCCGCTGCAATGACGAGTTTGAAAAGGTATACTTTTTCGAATCGGGTTGATGGATTTTGGCGGAATGTGATAAAGTAACAGGTATGAAAAGGAATGCTGCGTTAATTAAAAATCTGATCCTTATATGCCTCTGTTTCTTTCTGACATCCACGGGCTGGCTGTCGTGGGAGTATCATCTGCTGGATCAGCTGGATGCCGGGGCCACCGATATCGTGACGATGGTCGCGGGGTATCTGCTTCAGGCGGCGGGCATAGGGATCTTTTCGATCATAACTTTCCGCGGAAGGTCCTCGGCAAAGATGCTCATGGCCGCCGCGCTTGTGATCCATCTGCTCTGCCACAGCCTTGCGCTGGCAAGTCCGGCGGCAGCGGGGACGATCACGGCCGGTTTGTGCATGAATCTGGCGTGCGGCGTGATAGCCGGATACTATCTGTACAGACTTGCGGAAGCAGTACCGGACAATCGCAAAGCCATAGTATTTGGAAGCGGGTACGGGCTTTCGACATTTGCATCGTGGCTTGTTTCCAGGATAGGGGCAGGAGCGCTTTATTATTCACGCGGAGTGCTGATCATCTGCGCTGCGCTGACGGTGGTGATCCTGTTCATGGTATTTCATAAGGCGGAAGTGCAGACAGCCGGAGAAAATGCATCAGAAATAAAACCAGCCGACGCGCGTCTGATACTGACTGTATTTCTGATGATCCTGATCTTCGGGATTGTGAACAGCTGCGGATTTGCATTCTCATCGGCCGATATCTGGGATACCGTGAATGTCGAGCTGGTCCGCATTGTTTACGCCGTGGGGCTTGTGATCGCGGGGATACTTACGGATAAAAACAGAAAATACGGCGCCATCTGCGCCGTCGCCACACTTCTTCTTCCGTTCCTTGTGTTTTCACTTAAAGGAGGAGTGGCGGCCGGCACCATCTGGCTCATAAATTACTTTATATTCGGATTTTATGCTGTATACAGGGTAATAGTATTTTCGGATCTTTCCGCGTCGGCTGGCATGTACTGTCTCTCGGGACTCGGCCTTGCGGCAGGACGCATAGGAGAGGCAGCAGGAGAGGCCATCTGCCTCGGCTTTTCGAGCAGCCCCGTGGTGCTGACCGGGATAGCCGCCGCACTGTTCGTGATCGCTATCTTCATGTTCTTTAAGATATATCAGCAGCTTTACATCCCGAGAGCGAACGCCGCGGCAGACGAGCGGGAAAGATTGTATCAGTTCGCTCTTTCGCACGACCTCACTGCGAGGGAACAGGATATATTTAAGCTGATCATGGAGAACAAGACCAACGGCGAGATCGCGGCAGCGCTTTCTATTTCGGAAAATACAGTTAAATTCCATGTCAGGAATATCCTTCAGAAAACCGGCAGCAGGAACCGCGGCGAGCTGATCGCGGTATGGCATTCACAAGGATAAATGTGATATGATGCGCTCTCTTGAAGGAATATACAGGATAGGCATTAATAATGGCCAGTGCAACAGCATCATTATTCCTGCTTGAATTCGCGCACATAATCTGATAATATACTTATGTCTTCGAGTTCGCATTTCTAAGGCTTCGGCTATGAAATGTGAAACGGTTCTTAGATCGAACCCGGGGTCGTTTCGGGAAACCGGCCGGCCTTCCTTATTGAAAAGAAGACGGTACGTTCGTTATCCGTCTTTTTGAGACGGATTTTTTTTTATGATAAAAAACATGAAACGGAATAGTGAAATAAAAAAATACGGACCAAAACGTACCGGTTTTGTTTTTCTGATCCTGACCCTGGTTCTTATAGCTGTGTTCCTGATCTCATTCATGCTGGGCAGGTATCCGGTGCCTGTTATCCAGGTGCTGGAGGTCTTTGCGCACAGGATAATGACACTTTTCGGCCTTCCCGGCATATCCTCGGTCACCCCTGAAATCATAGCGGTAGTCTGGAACATCCGGCTTCCGCGTATCCTCATGGCCTGCCTTGTGGGCTGCTGTCTTTCCTGCGCAGGCGCATCGTATCAGGGCGTTTTTCAGAATCCAATGGCCTCTCCGGACATTTTAGGTGCGTCAAACGGAGCTGCATTTGGAGCGGCCCTTGCAATTCTTCTGGGACTTAACAGCCGGATGATAACGATCGCTTCCTTTGGATCAAGCATCGTAACGGTAGCGATCGTATTTCTGGTCGCAAAATACGCGCCCGGTCAGAAGACCATGAACCTTATTCTTGCGGGCATAATGATCGGATCGCTTTTTTCGGCAGGAACAAGCTATATCAAACTTGTGGCTGATCCTTCCAACCAGCTGCCGCAGATCACGTACTGGCTCATGGGCAGCCTTTCCGGCGTAAAACTCATGGATTTTAATCTTGTCGTTGTCGGAGCCATGGCCATCGGGTGCATCACG
>CADBMM010000256.1 GCA_902795795.1 uncultured Lachnospiraceae bacterium
GAGCCCGAAGACGAATGGCTAGTCGATCTTGGGCCGTGGTCGAGAGATATGCTTACATCGAACGACCAAAGGCCCTAGAGAGACTGCTAATTTGGCTGAGGGGGATGCGAGTCGGGGAGCGTCAGAATATATCTGCCGTCCGCCGTCATTGATTTGAAAAAGTATACTTAAAAAGAATATGAAAAAGTATACTTTAAAAGATTTGATGATAATCTGCAGGTTTTATGTTATGCTTAAAAAAATAATGATATTAAGCCGCGAGATGGGCGGCAGTTTGGAGATGTAATGGCAAAAATGTGGGCCGGCCGCACAGACGGCGTAACAAGTAAAATAGCGGACGATTTCAATTCCTCGATATCATTCGACAGCCGCATGTATAAAGAAGACATCACCGGCAGTATGGCGCATGCCGCTATGCTTGCGTCGAAAAACATAATTACGCAGGCGGAAGCCGATGAGCTTATTAACGGTCTTTCAGGCATTCTTGAAGACCTTGAGACCGGGAAGCTTCCGATCGATCCGGAAGCAGAGGATATACATATGTTCGTCGAATCCGTTCTGACGGAACGCATCGGCGATACCGGAAAAAAGCTCCATACCGCCAGAAGCCGAAACGATCAGGTAGCGCTGGACCTCAGACTTTATCTGCGCTCTCAGATGGAAAGCTTCGGCGAAAAGCTGAATACTCTGGAGCATGTCATAACGGATAAAGCGGAAGAATATAAATCGGTCATCATGCCAGGGTATACACATCTGCAGCGTGCCCAGCCCATAACCTTCGGACATCATCTGATGGCATATGCTCAGATGTTCTTAAGGGATATCGACAGACTTAAAGACACAAAAAGGCGGATGAATGTCTCGCCTATCGGCAGCTGCGCGCTTGCAGGTACGACTTATGACACCGACAGAAGATTTGAAGCCGAAAGACTTGGCTTCGACAGCGTCGGGGCCAATTCAATAGACGGCGTATCCGACAGGGACTATGCGCTGGAACTGCTGTCGGATCTTTCAATAATAATGATGCACCTCTCCAGATTTTCCGAGGAGATCGTGCTCTGGTCAAGCTGGGAATTCAAATTCATCGAGCTTTCCGATGAATTTACAACAGGCTCATCCATCATGCCACAGAAGAAAAATCCGGACATGGCCGAACTTGTACGCGGCAAAACAGGAAGAGTTTACGGCGACCTTATGGCCTTGCTCACAACACTTAAAGGTCTTCCACTGGCCTATAACAAGGATATGCAGGAGGATAAGGAGAGCGTATTTGATGCCGTAGATACCGTGCATATCTGTCTGGATGTCTTCACCGGAATGCTTGGGGGCATGAAGGCGATACCGGAAAACATGAGAAAGGCTGCCGGCATGGGCTTTATAAACGCTACCGATCTGGCGGATTATCTCGTTGGTAAAGGAATGCCGTTCAGGGAGGCGTATAAGATCTCCGGACGTATAGTTTCCGAATGTATAAAACGCGGAACCGTGCTCGAAATGCTTCCGTTGGAAGAATACAAGTCATACAGCGGTCTTTTCGATGAAGATCTTTATGAAGCCATAGATATGGAAAACTGCGTGAACAAAAGAACAAGTGAAGGCGGGACCTGCACTGCATCTGTGGAAAAGCAGATCGCAGATGTAAGAAAAATGCTGCATTGAAACATAAGGGCATAACGGAGGGTTATATGATCTACAGGGATTTTAAGGGACTTAAACTTTCAGCGCTTGGCTTTGGAGCAATGAGACTTCCGACAGGCTCTTCTGACGGAGATATCAATGAAGCCGAAACAGAAAAAATGATAGATTATGCCATTTCCCACGGCATTAATTATTTCGATACCGCCTGGGGCTACCACGATGGTAATTCGGAAACCGTAGTCGGCAAGTATCTTAAGAAATATGACAGATCAAAATATTATATCGCAACAAAATTTCCGGGTTATGATCTGAAAAACATGGGTCATGCCGCTGAGATATTTGAAAAACAGCTGGAGAAAATGCAGGCAAACTATTTCGATTTTTATCTTATGCATAACGTCTGCGAGCTGAATATCGAACAGTATCTGGATCCGCAATACCAGGATACGGAATATATGATCGCGCAGAGAGCTGCCGGAAAGATTAAGCACCTTGGCTTTTCTGCCCACGGTGATATGGAGACGCTGAAACGCTTCCTTGAAAAATACGGAAGCGAAATGGAATTCTGCCAGCTGCAGATCAACTATCTGGACTGGGAATTCCAGGAGGCAGACAGAAAATATAAGCTTCTTGAAAAATACAACATTCCCGTCTGGGTAATGGAACCGCTCCGCGGCGGAAGACTTTGCGAGCTGAAACCGTATGAAGCCGAGGCTGTCGATAAAATACGCCCCGGAATAAGTCAGACAGAGCTGGCGTTCCGCTTCATTCAGAGCCTTCCGAATGTAAAGGTAACGCTTTCGGGAATGTCTTCACTTGAGCAGGTTCAGCAGAATATAGGATTTTTCGAAGAAGAAAAACCGCTTAACAGCGAGGAAATGAAGCAGCTCCTTGAGGCTGCGAAGGGCATGGTCAACAACAAGACAGTTCCCTGTACAGCATGCCACTACTGCGTGAGCCATTGCCCTGCCGAACTTGATATACCGAAGCTTCTGAACCTTTACAATGAGCATTACTTTACGGACGGAGGCTTCATAGCACCCATGGCGCTTGCGGCGATGGGAGAGGACAAGCAGCCTTCAGCATGCCTGTCCTGCGGCTCCTGCGCTGCCGTATGCCCGCAGAGGATAGACATACCGGGCACACTTGCGAAGTTTGCGGAAATGCTTGCAAAACACTGAATAATAATGGAGAGATCCTGAAACATTACAAGGAGGAGATCTTATGGCCGGACATGACATTACAAGAAATGAATTCATGCTTACGGGCTCACTTGCCAAATGCGGCTATGACTGGTGGTGGCATTCATTTACAGCCAGGCACGCCGTGACGGGTGAAGAAAAGCCGTTCTTTATTGAATTTTTCACCTGCAATCCCGCACTTGGAAAAGATGAACCGATCCTGGGACAGCTGCCCGAAAACAAAGCCAAAGGTATCCGCCCTTCCTATCTTATGGTAAAGGTCGGCACGTGGGGAGCTGAGCATTTTCAGCTGCATAAATTTGTCGGCTGGAATAATGTGAAAATGCACGGAAAAGCGCCGTTCTGGATCAAAGCGGAAAACTGTTTCCTTTCCGAGACCGAGACGGAAGGCAGCGTCTGCATTACGGAGGCGGAAGAGCATCCGGAATGGATGTGCGACAATGGTGAGATCAGCTGGAATTTAAAGATCGACAAACAGATCGCCTTCAACGTTGGATACGGCGCGAGCAAGCCGCTGCGTGAAGCAAAGGCATTTGAGATGTACTGGCACGCAGAAGGCATAAAGACACAGTACAGCGGAACGGTCATCTGCAACGGCGAAGAATATGTCGTTACGCCGGAAACGAGTTACGGATATGCCGATAAGAACTGGGGAAGAGATTTTACATCTCCCTGGGTATGGCTTGCTTCCTGCAACCTGACAAGCAGACGTACACGCAAAAAGCTTGAAAATACCGCTTTTGACATCGGCGGCGGATGCCCGAAGATCTACGCTCTGGCGCTGGACCGTAAGCTGCTTGGATGCATATGTTACGAAGGCAGGACTTACGAATTCAATTTCTCAAAGTTCTGGACGATGTCCAAGACCGAATTTGCTTTCAGGGAAAGTATACACAAGGTCTACTGGAAAGTGCGTCAGGAGACGGCAACTAACGTAATGCTGACCGAGATAGAATGCAAAAAAGAAAACATGCTTTTGATCAATTACGAAGCTCCGGACGGTCAGAAACGGCATAACCGCCTCTGGAACGGCGGCAACGGCAAAGGCCGCATAAGGCTTTACAAAAAGTCTTCGAAAGGACTGATCCTCATTGATGACATGGATGCGGAGAACGTCGGCTGCGAATACGGAGAGTACGACGACTAATGCGACAGTTCCATTAAGACTATTTGCTACTTTTTCTTCCAGATCGACGGTGTGAATAACAGAAGCAGCGGGAAGATCTCAAGCCTTCCTAAAAGCATCTCTATTATAAGAGAGATCTTGGAAAGCGGAGAGAACAAAAAGTATGAAAATGCGGGTCCTACGCCTGAAAGGCCGGGACCCACATTTGATATGCAGGCAACGGAGGCGGTGATGTTCGTGACCATATCTGTTCCGTTTAAGGAAAGGATAAGCACGCCGATCGCGGTAATTGCTATATAGACAGTGAAAAATACGTGGATACCGCGTATTTTTTCATTTTCTACCGGCTTTTGTTCGAGGCGGACGGTAACGATACGTGAGGGCAGGACCATACGTTTAAGCTCTGCCATATACGATTTGAAAAGTATTATTATGCGCGAGACCTTGAGACCGCCGGCAGTCGATCCGGCGCAGCCGCCTATAAACATAAGGATAACAAGGATCCATCTGGAAAGCTCCGGCCATCTGTCAAAATCACAGCTGGAAAAGCCGGTAGTAGTTATGATCGACGTGACCTGGAAGAAGGAGTACCGGAGTCCTGAGAGAAAGCCTCCGACAGATGATGCTATATTAGCGGCGATGACTATCACGGAACCGATAACGATGCCGATATAGACCCTGAATTCTTCGCTTTTCAAAGCCTGCAGCCCCTGACCCATTATGATCAGGTAAAACAGGTTGAAGTTGCAGCCAAAAAGGAACATGAAGACGGATATCACCATCTCAATATATACGCTGTTAAAGCCGGCGATGCTTGTCGTGAGGGTAGAGAAACCGCCTGTTCCGGCAGTGGCAAAGGAGTGCAGGATCGCATCATAAAAGCTCATGCCTCCGAAGAGCAGGAAGATACATTCGACTACCGTCAGTACAAGATAGATCAGATAAAGGATCCTGGCAGTCTGTCGTACACGCGGCATGATCTTGCTTACAGTAGGTCCTGGGACCTCGGCACGCATGATGTGTATGTAATGTGCGCCTGAAACCGGGAGGATCGCCGCGATAAATACGAGAACTCCCATTCCGCCGATCCAGTGAGTGAAAAGCCGCCAGAACATACAGCCGCGGCTTAAGATCTCCGGATTTTCAAGTATGCTTGCCCCTGTAGTGGTAAAGCCGGAGACAGTCTCAAAAAGCGCATTTAAATAACTTGGGATATCCTTCGAGATAACGAAGGGAATGGCTCCGAAAACGGACATAAGTATCCATGAAAGACCGACACAGACAAAGCCTTCTTTTGCAAAAAGATTATCCGAATCCGGTTTGATCTTCGCAAGAACAGCTCCGATAATAAATAAAAATATCATCGGAACAACGAAAGGCAAGGCGCTTTCTCCGAAGCATAATGCCGCAATAAGCGGCAAAAATAACAGACCTCCTTCGGCCAGGAGGACCTTGCCAAGTATGTTTCCGATAAGCTTATAATTCATACTTCAAGCAATCCGTCGAGATCCTTGATCCCGGCATTCCTTGTTATTACAACAGCCCGGTCTCCCGGGGCCAGAACTGTCTGCCCGCCCGGCAGGATGCTTTTTCCGCCGCGGATAACAGACGCAAGCAGTACATCTTCCTTGAATTTGAGCTCGGACAGAGGCTTGCCGAGAATAGAGCTGCCCGTCCCTGCGATATATTCCGTCGCGGTCGTATTGCCGTCGCCCAGGTAATACATCGATTCTATGGTGCTCTTATCAGAAGCGTAGCTCAATCCCTGTATATAGGCCTCTACCCTCTGCGTTACAAGATGCAAAGGAGAGAGGGAGGAGTCGGGGAATACGTCCTGCAAAAGCTCAGCGAATCTGTCGTTTTTAACTTTTGTTATGACTTTTTTAACGCCCGATTTCTGCGCATACATACCCAGAATGATATTGTTTTCATCCGATCCGGTGAGCGCTACAAAGGCATCGGCGTTATTCAGGCCGTTTTCCTGCAGGACAGAGACATTTGCTCCGTCTGCGCAGATGATGTCGGCTTTTCTGAGACGTTCGGAAAGATAAACGGCTCTTTCGGAATCGCGCTCAATTATTTTTACATTTGTTCCCGTGGTCTCCAGAAGTTCCTGAAGATAGACTGAGATCCGGCTGCCGCCAAGCAGTATTACATTGCTTACAGGCTTTTTATAAAGCCCTGCGGAGATAAAGAAACGCCGCAATGTCAGCGGGGCACCGGTAACTGTCACCTGGTCTCCCGGCAGGATGATATCATTACCGTCAGGTATATTATATTCGCCGCTGCGGTCTATGCAGCAGATCAGTATATCCTGTCTGATATTTTTGCGAAGATCACGAAGCGGTATATTGCATATAGGGCTGTTCTCGGGAATACGGAAAGTGACAAGTTCGGGTTCGCCTTCCGTAAAGACTTCTACTCTTGTGGCAGCCGGAAACTGCAGGACACGTGAGATCTCTTCGGCAGTGACGTAGTCCGGCTGGATAACGAGTGAAATTCCGAGGGTGTCCCTCCATAAATTTGTTCCGGGTCTGAAATCCGGGTCGCGAAGAAGCGCTATGGTATGCTCAGCGCCTGTTTTTTTTGCGAGGACGCAGCTTATCAGGTTCGTCTCATCGCTGCCGGTAGCGGCAATAAAGACTTCCGCGTGAGCGCAGCCGGCATCCTCGAGAATCTCGGGAGAGACGCAGTTGCCGCAGATGCCCGTAACATCCATGGCGTTAAGCGCCATATTCAGTTCCCCGCTGTCTTTTTCGATAATACTGATGTCATGACCGTTCCGGCAGAGGCGGCCCGCTATGGCCTTGCCCATGATGCCGGCACCCGCGATAACGATATTCAAACCTTCTGGATCCTTTCAGTTAAAAGTAAAAAAACGTGGACGGTTCTTTCCTGACAGAACCGTCCACGTTTCTCTTAAGCAGAACCGTCCCGTATGCATTGAACTGTTCCGGAATATAACAAAAAGCAGATGACGGGAGTCGAACCCGCCTCCTTGGCTTGGGAAGCCAATGTACTACCGATGTACTACATCTGCGAATAAGGTCCGTAAACATTTTGTCCCGAAAACCTCACTGCAATAATATACCACTATTTGGGAAAGTTCGCAAGCGGTTCCGACAATAAGCAATGAAAGGGTATCTGTCTGGAACATCATTCCGTTAACAGTTGATATATCGTGATTTCGTGATGTAAAATATACCGGAAAACAGGTGGTTCATTTATGATGGAACCATTTGAATTATATGAGATCTTTATTCAGGTGTATTTTCCGAAGTGAAAGGAGAGCTTTATCATGTATTTGAAATCAATGGAAAACGCTTATTCTCTTGAAGGAAAAAACTGTATCATCACCGGAGGCGCAAAAGGAATAGGACTCGGTATTACGACAGCCTTTGCACATCAGGGAGCCAATGTAGCAATCTTCGCCAGGGATGAGGCTTCCGCTGCAAAGGTGATCGAAGAATATAATGCCAGGTACAAAGGTGAATTCTCTTTCTATAAAACAGATGTAGGAAATACGGCAAGCTGCAGGGAGGCCGTTCAGGCCTATATGAATGATCATGACCGGATAGATGTTCTGGTCAATAATGCAGGTATCGGAACAGCTGGTCCGTTTATGGATATGGATGAGGAACTGACGGACTGGTTCGAATGCTTCAACATTGATCTTCACGGAGCTGCAAGGATGTGTTATTACGTCCTGAAATATATGCGTGAACAGAAGAGCGGTCATATCGTGAACATTACGTCCAACGCAGGAGAGATCATTAATAAGCCATTTTTGACTGCATATGCTGCAAGCAAGGCAGCATTCAATCATTTTACAAAATGTCTGGCGGCGGAGACCGCTCCGTACGGCATCCGCGTTAATGCGATAGCTCCCGGATTTACGTTTTCCAATTTTTCGAAAGGGATACCGGACGAAGTATACAAATCGCTTTGTGAAGATATTCCGATCGACCGTTTTGCCGAAGCCTTCGAGATCGGCGCGCTTGCAGCATATCTTGCCGGAGATATCTCGGATATCGTGACCGGTGCGGTATTTACGGCAGACGGCGGTTATGCGCTGCAGCATTAAAGATCGTCATAGAATTGCCGGCGGCATATCCTGTCCTGGAAATGGCCAGGGATACCGCCAAGGCTATCCGGGCATTGGGACTTGAAAAGACAGACTGCTGGAATGGTTCCGGAGATAGCAGAAGAAAAAAAGCCGGTGAAGGCAAATCAGGAAAGAAGGGAAGAATCAGATGAAAAGCAGATATCCTCATGTATACGATCCTTTTGAGATACGCGGCGTATGGTTTAAGAACCGCCTTCAGCAGGCACCGCCAGGCTGCTTTTTTGCCGGCGATGAAAGAGGCTTTGTTACAGATCTTTTTGTGAAATACTTTCGCCAGTACGCAAAGGGCGGCGTTGCGATCTGCGAGGTGGGCAACTGCAGTATCGATATCGCGGAAAGCAGCGATGAACCGGGACAGCTTCGTCTGGATCATCCGGACTGCGTTCAGAAGCTGAAGCTGTTTGCGGAAATGTGCGCAAGCTATGGCGTGCAGGGAGTTCTGGAGCTGACGCACAACGGCAAAGACTCTGCGCCGGAGAAGATCGGGCGGGCTGCATTTTCCTGCTCGTCTTTCATTACACCTGCGGAAATAAACCGCGCAAAGGCACTTGGCCGGGATCCTGTACCTACGGAAGAGATGACGGTCGAGCATATTCACGAAACAGTCCGTAAATATGCCCGGGCGGCAGGATTCTGCAGGCAGGCGGGCATGAAAATGGTAAATATACACGGTGCCCACGGCAATCTGATAGCCCAGTTCGCAAGCCCGTATTTCAACAAGCGCACAGACGAATATGGCGGGAGCCTTGAAAACCGCGCGCGATTCGCCTGTGAGATATTAGATGCGGTGCGTGAAGAAGTCGGAGAAAATTTCGTCATCGAATATCGCATTTCCGCGGACGAGATCCATCCGGATCAGATGCATCTGGCTGAAACGATCGAGTTTATACGGTTGATCAAGGACAAGATCGACATCCTGCATGTTTCA
>CADBMM010000257.1 GCA_902795795.1 uncultured Lachnospiraceae bacterium
CTGCTTTATTGCTGCATGAAGATCTATATTCCCACCGCAGTTTTTATACGCCGTAAGAAGTACAGCCGGCACGATCATATGATGCTCGGGTCCGCACATATGCACTGACGGCAGATCCATAACCTCCTCCATCAGCGCGATCGGATCCTTTTCTTTTGTAAAGAGCAGGAATTTTATGTATTCCGGAAAGCCGGCAGTGTGGCAGGAATCGCAGACATAGTGTCCGTTAGCGCATACCGCACCGGATACGAATTTTCTGTGACAAACAGCGCATTCCCGCTCTTTTTCCTCTTCGTAAACGACCGGTGCGCCGCAAATAAGACATCCGGCAGATGTATTAGCTTTAGTCATCCTGATCTCCCTTCAAATATCTTGCGCAGAACGGCATAAGTTTTCCGTCATGCCAGACGTGAAGGCTGCAATGCTTTAGCCGTTCAATATCAAAATTCATACTATCCATAAATGCCATGGATGTCAGTGTAAAGCTGTATTCTTTCGCCCTTGAAAGAAATGAATCAAGATCCACGACCGCTTCGCTGCTTATTCGCAGTTCTTCAGCCGTCGGCTCAGAAGCCGGACCGCAGCAGCAGCTCTGTTCTTCAGCAGGTTTTGCATTGCCGCAGCAGCAATTATCTTCACTCGCTGCGGGCGTGACAGGGCCGCAGCAACAACTTTCTTCTGTTACAGCAGGCACAACAGGCCCACAGCAACAACTTTCTTCAGTTTCAGCAGGCACAACAGGCCCACAGCAACAACTTTCTTCAGTTGCCGCTGTCGCGATCGGCCCACAGCAGCTTTGAGTCTCCGCCGTCTGGACGATTGAAAATCCTACGCTTCCTGCCGGGCGGCTCCAGTGGTTCCCGACAAATTCACGGTTCTGCACCGCCGTGGTTTTTGTTTCCGCCGCTTCGTTTCTTCCTGAGAGCGGCAGCAAGGTGCCGTCCTCCTGTATCATCATGCTGCTGTGAAAGCCGCACATCGGATGATCGCAATGCGACGGAACAATACTCTCTATCGGATAACCCGTGTCGCGGCATATATCCGCGATCAGCTCATCCATGGTATATCTCTCTTTATTTTCATCGGGAAAACGACCCGTGAATGTGACCGGCTGGAAATGCACGCCGCGCACGACCGGTGAACGGGCGATCCCAAAACGGATGATATCTCCCAGCTGCCCGTCGTTCACGCCCCGGACTACAGTCGGAACCAGCGTGACCCCAAGACCGTATCTGCCGCAGACATCTATCGCCTTCTTCTTCGTCTCAAGGAGTGCCTCTCCCTTGAGCGTTTTATATACATCATCCGTTACGCCGTCAAACTGTAGAAATACGAATGACAATCCTGCGGCAGCAAGTTCGCGTACGTATTTCTCATCATCTGCCAGACGGATGCCGTTTGTATTTAACTGGACCCAGGGGCAGCCGCAGGCTTTTGCATATGCTACGAGCTCGGGCAGATCGTCCCTTAATGTAGGTTCTCCCCCGGAGAGCTGCAGAAGCGGCTTACCGCCCATTCTTGCGATCGACGCAATACTCCTTTTCAATTCATGCGCCGTGGGGTCGTCACTTTCATTTCCCCCGTTTGCGAAGCAGTACCTGCAGCTTAGATTGCATCTTTTCGTGACCTCCAGAAGCGCGCAGCAGGTGCCTGAGCGGTGCTCCGCACAGATCCCGCAGCTGCCGGGACAGCCTGTCCCTTCATCCTCAAGAAGTTCCGGAACAGATGCTCTCCAATCGTCCATATCTATCTTGTCGTGCCAGACGGGAACGGAAAAATCCCCATGCTCGGGGCATGTCTTTTTCATAAAGACCGTGCCGTCTCTCCAGTCCAACACTGCACTTATATTTTTAAAGCAGACCGGACATATTGATCTTGTTTTTCTTACTATCATATAAATTCCGCCTCATAATACAGTCAATTATCAATTGGCCCGCCATTGCTCGTGGATCGATCGAATGTCTGCACCGGAGGTCTGACTACAGTGTTTCTTCCATTGGTGCCATAAAGCCTTCTCCGCGAACATCCTTCGCATCCGAAATTATCATGAATGCGCCGGGATCTATCTCATATACTATATCACGAAGATCCATGGTCTGGCGCTTTTTTACCGCGCAAAGCAGCACCGGTTTTTTTGTGCCGGAATACATTCCGTCTCCGTGAAGCAGGGTCGCGCCCCTGTCGAGCGTGTTTATTATCTCATTGGCGATCTCCCTATATTTTTCGGTAACTATAAATACTTCGCTGACCTTGTCCCTGGTGGCTGTCATGGCCCAGTCTGAGACCTTGCCCGAAATGAATACGGATATCGCCGCATAGAACGACGGGATCACCCCAAGTATTCCAATACCAAATGCTATTACGATGCCATCGAGTATCGGAAATATCATTGCCGTAGACAAATGCGGTCTGGCCTTCTGGATAAGCGCAGCCACCGTATCCGTCCCGCCGGTCGTGCCTTTTCCGGCAAGCACGAGCCCCAGTCCCACGCCGGTCAATACTCCGCTGACTACCGATGCGAGAACTATATCATCCCCAACGGGATTTCTGCCCGGTATAACAAGCAGCCAGAGCGAATAGAAAACCGCCCCGGCGAAGCTGCGTTTAATAAAGTTCCAGCCTCTGATCTTTACTCCTAAAATGACGAGCGGAATATTAAATACCAGGGTCACACATCCCATCGGGATACCAGTTCCAAAATGCTGCGCTGTAAGCCTGTTTATAATAAGCGCAATACCGGTAAACCCTCCCGGAACCATGTCTGACGGATCCATGAACCAGTTTACGCTGAATGCCATTATCGCCGTGCCTATGACAATATAAAAATATTCCAGCAGGATCTTCCGCTTGTCCGTATTCTTAAAAAACTTCATCACTCTGCCTCCGTAAATTATCCCGAACATACCGCGAGGCAGGGTATAAACCCTGCCTCTTACATCAGTGGCGGCCGCTTCGCGGTCAGCCCTGTAATTCATTTTTAAACTGCATTTATAATACAATATCCGGCAGGTAATTTCAAGCATTTTTCCGGACAATGGTGACGTTTCCTTTGTCCGAAAAACCGGACATAGTAACAGTTCTTTTATCTGAAATGATCATTTATCTTCCTGCTGCCTCGTGGTTTCCTTAGCAGCATCTATCTCCTGTTGTTTCCGTTTGTTCTTGCTTATCCTGGAGGCTTTTTCTTTCTTTGGACTCTTTCCCCTGACAGCCCTCTTTATGATCAGTACTACGACCACAATTACAGCAATGACTATAAGCAACGGCAGCCAGTACCATGCAAGCCATATCAGGAAGTATTCAAAGCCTTCAGCGAAGGCCGAAAGACCGTTCTTAAATGACTGTGAAAATCTCTCTCCGAATGACTTCGTCTCCTGTACTGTGGTCGCCCGGTTCACTTCGGTAAGATTGATATTTATCGTGGAAAATCCTATCAGGCTGTCATAGCGGTTCAGATCCGATGAATAGAGCTCTATCTCATATTCCACATCGGCAAGAGCCGATTCCAGCGCAATGATATCCTCCATCTCCTCGGCCTGGCTCAAAAGCTCCTGGTATCTTTCCTGCTTAATGCGAAGCGTTGAGATATGCGCCTCTGTATCAGCGTACTGCTGCCCGACATCCTGCACCGATTTGCTTAAATTCGTCACCGTACAGACATCGCTGCCGCTGATCGAATCCAGAAATTCCTGATATTTTTCGCTCGGGATGCGCACAGTATAGTATCCGTACCTGTATGTGCCGGAACGCACGGCACTCATGTCGATACTGCTGTCCTCGATATATCCGCCCATATCGGTGACCATCTGCTCTATCTCGCCCGACGTCGCTTCAAGATCGGTGGTCTCAGCAGAAATAGTTGCCCTGTATATAAGTTTTACATTCTCTCCATTATAAGGAGTTGCTGAAGCTCCGGATGCGGACGTCGTTTTTAACTGTGACGAACCGTTGTAATCCATCGTGGGCTCATCATAAACCTCTTCAGAATAGTACCCTCCCGCAAGATCTTCTTCATAATACGCCTCTTTTGCTTCAGGATAAGGCGCAGGCGCGTAACTCGGAGCGCTGCTTACGCACGCTGAAAACAAAAGTAAAACCGCAGCCAATACCACTGCCAGACATAATGCTTTTTTCTTCATGCCGACCTCCTTGATAATAATAAAGGGCAGTTTTATCACTGCCCCCTCTTTTCAAGTTCTTCTCTTTTCTTTTTCCGCTCGAGCCTTACATATACTTCACGCTTTGCATGAAGCAATCCTTCATCGCAACGATTGCCGTATAACGTCCATATGTTGCCGTCATAAACAGCCTTCATTGTGCATCCGTTGGCGCAATGCCCGCACCTTATACTCATTTCCATCGGCGCCAGATCGCTCATATAAGGTCCTCCCGGTGGAAAGTTTCTCAACCACCCTTCTGATGGATATAATTTACAACATTTTGCCGTATACGTCAAATCAGCTGAAATACTCCGTTACTGATTAATTCGCAAACTTCCTATCATCCGATCCGCCCGATATCCCTTGCAGCATTATAAGCCTCGCTCGTTGCTGAAAGGATGTTCCTTGCGGCGATACAGTCACCGACCATATGAAATTCCGGGGCATATTTACCTAGAGCGATAGCTTCATCACTGCGGGAACGCTGTCCGACGGCATAGATTACAGTATCTGCCGGGAAAAATATCTCTCCCTTTTCACCCTCAGTCATGACACCATTTTCCCGTATCTCGACTGCGCGTGTCGAAAGCTTAACTTCAATCTTCTTTTCTTCGATCTGCAGAAGCAGATTGTTCATATGGACCATATTTCCGCCGTCATTCATTACAGGAAGCATTTCGATCAGAGTAATCTTTCTTCCTTCCCCGGCAAGGAATATACCGAGTTCAATGCCTACAAGTCCGGCGCCAAGGATCACAACGTTTTCTCCCGTGCATTCAGGATGTGTATAGACATACTCCGCACCGAAAACGTTACTGCCGTCAATTCCGGGTATCGTAGGCTTCACCGGTGTTGAGCCCAGTGCTGCTATGATCGCGTCAGGCGCGATCTCCTTTGCCAATTCTTCCGTAACAGGAGTGTTCATCCGTATTTCAACTCCCGCCTCTTTCACACGTCTGGCCTGTCGCTTCAGATATTCATCCAACCGTTTTTTGAACGGTACCAGTTTTTCGCACTTCAATACGCCGCCTAATTCATTCGATGCCTCACACAATATAACATCATGACCTCGGCGTGCCGCTGTAAGGGCGGCTTCCATACCTGCAATGCCTCCTCCGGCAATCAGTACCTTTTTCTTGTGAGAAGTCCAGAAACCGGAACGCTCTTCAAGTTCATGCCCGGTGACCGGATTGATCGCGCAGGCGCGTCTTCGCGTCCGGGTGCTGTTTGAAAAGCAGGCGCAGCAGCGCATGCAGTAATCAATATCATCTTCCCTGCCCATACGCGCCTTTAAAGGCAGATCCTGGTCGGCAAGGCTTTGTCTTCCTAAATTAACGATATCCGCCTGCCCGGAAGCAATTATTTCTTCCATAAAAGCCGGCTCTACAAGAGCACCGACCGTTGCGACAGGTGCTTTCACATGTTTTTTTATCTCAGCCGCATATTTCACATTGCAGCCGTCTTCCTGGAACATTCCGGGATGAGTTATCGTTGTCGCGTATTGAGATTCGTGATGCCCTGCTGAAACATGTATGATATCTGCTTTGCCATCCAGCATCTTCGCGATAGCGATTCCTTCGTCAATATCGTATCCGGTATCGATACATTCCGCACCGCTGATGCGGACCTCTATCGGGAAGCCCGGTCCCACCGCCTTGCGGACCCTGTCGATCACGGCAAGCGTCAGACGCATACGGTTTTCCAGATCCGGACCTCCCCATTTATCTTTTCGGGTATTTACATTTTTCGAAATAAACTGCGCCAGTCCCCAGCCATGGCCGGCATGGATCTGAACCATTCCGTAACCACATTGTTTTACAAATGCCGCTGCTTTTCCGAAAGAACGGATCAGATCTTCGATCTCTTCTTCCGTCATCCCCCGTACATGCCTCAGTCCGTCCGGGGACGCCGCGACCTCATGTCCGTCATTATTCGTGAAATGTATATCCGGAATAGCAGTATCCACAGGACCCAGCAATTGTCCTCCGCGCTCATATACCAGATGGGAAAACATCCCGCAATGCTGAAGCTGTACACTTGCCACCGCTCCATGACGCGAGATAGCATTAGCCATGGCAGACATAGGTGGAAGCCCTAACGGATTATCCAGTAAAAGCTGATAAGAATGTGCCTGGCCGGTTCTGGAGTCAACTATGCATTCTCCCAACGTTACTGCCGCAAACCCTCCCATCGCCTTGCGTTCATAGAAAGCAATTCCTTCTTCAGAGGGCACTCCTCCGTAATTCTGATATTGGCAGCCGTTTGGCGATGCGAAAATACGATTTTTGAAAATTGTTCTTCCGACACGAATTGGCTCAAACAAATGAGGATAACGAAGCTCGTCCATGACTATCACTCCTTGTCCGGGAAATATCCAGTCCGAACTGATTATATTACATTTTCGTTTCTTGAAATAATATCATTCTGCAGATCTTCTGCAAGCTCTATGAAGTATGCCGAGAATCCTGCGATCCTCACGACAAGGTCCCTGTGAGCGTCCGGATCTCTCTGTGCATCTTTCAAAGTTTCAGTATCGACAACATTGTACTGAACTTCCATTCCGCCATGTCTGAAATAGTCTTTCGTAATATCACGAAGCTTTCCAAGGCCTTCGTCGTTCGAAAGAACGGATGGGTGCATACGAAGATTAAGCGCTATGCCTCCGAGATACTTTGACTGATCATAGCAGCATGAGCTTGCAAAAACGCCTGTAGGTCCGATCTTATCTCGTGACTGTCCCGGTGAAGCCGCATCCGCTATCGGATCGGGATGCTTTCTTCCGTCGGGCGTTCCCCATGTGACCTTGCCCTGGTTTACATGATCTGAGGCTCCGTACAAGCCGGCTTTATACCGTTTCGCACGGGTGCTGTACAGCTTGCTGCAGATATCGTAGTACATGTTTACGACCCAATTCATCTCTTCATCAACATACGGATCGTTATTTCCGAAGTGCGGGACTTCCGCCAGAATGCGCTGTCTGAGCGGCTCGTAGCCTTCCCAGTTGGCCATCACGGCATCATAGAGCTCCCTCGTCGTGCAGTAATCATGGTCAAAACACATATATTTTATCGTTGCAATGGAGTCCGCAAGAGTCGCAAGACCGGTCGCGGTGCCGCCGTAGGAATTGTATTTCGCTCCGCCTTTGACAACGTCCTTGCCTTTTTCCATACATCCTTCTATCGACATGGAAAGAAGAGCCTCGGGCGCATAGAACTGCGCGTACATTTCCGAATAGTTATTGATCGTAATGAAGAGACGCATCACGTGATCGCCCATTTTGTAAATGGCGTCGCGGACCTCTTCGATCGATTTCATGTCATAAAGGAAACCGGTATGCAGGCTGGACTGCTCGTTATTGTACGGATTTTTACCGTCATTGATAGCCATATCCAGCACAGATCCCCACCAGATCGAAGCATGTGGCGGATGAATACCGTTGGGAGCCGGATAATCGTTGCCGCTTCCTACGATTTCCTGGCAGCCGATGCATCCGTAATCTCTGGCATCCTCCAGTTCGTATCCTACCTCGTTGATCATGGATTCGATAACCACGTCATCGTTGTAGTACAGCGGGATGCCGCCGATCTGTTTGGATGTGCAAAGCGCACACTCCCAGAGCTCGTCAGGCGTATCTTTATTGGTACGGAAAACTATGGTCGGGTCGTGCAGCTTAAGTCTCCCGATCGTTTCAAATACCATAAAGGTGACCGGGTTCGTGGCGTCCTCTCCGGTCTTCTTGTTTACGCCGCCTACGGTAACGTTCTGATAGGTATTGCCGATACCGGTGGTCTTTACTATCTCCGGAGCGCCGGCATTGTAGAAGCAGTTGAGCTTCAGGAAGAATGCGTCCACGATCTCCTGCGCCTGCTCCATTGTCAGTCTGCCTTCATCCAGATCTTTCTTAAGGAACGGCCAGGTATACTGGTCGAATCGTCCAATTGCAAGAGCGGGCGTGCGGTTCATGATAGCGAGCATGACCTGATACAAAGCCGTTCCCTGAACAGCTTCCCAGAAATTGCGCACCGGATTTTCAGAGATCCACTCCAGCGAATCCGCCATCTGCTCCAGCTCTTTTTTGCGTGCCGGATCGGTGCATTGCGCAGCCTGTTCAGCGCAAAGCGCTGCGTAACGTTTTACCAGCGTGATCGCACCGTCGCAGACGATCGTAACGGATTTGTAGAACATATACTTTTCTACATCTTCGCCCATGAGGTTCCCTTCGTGCTCGGTGATCCAGCTCTGGGCCTGATCGCGAAGAGCTTTATATCCTGTGTTGATGATCTTTTCATAACCCGCGATCAGATGACCCGCAGGGAAATTGACCAGACTCGGACCGTTTTTGACGTAGCTGCTCACATTCAGACGCTCCAGCTCATCATAGCAATCGGGCTTCCAGGCATCGGCCATTGTTCCGACCTTACGGTCTTTCCAGTAATCCATTACCGACTGCATCGATCTGAAATCCTTCTCGGAAATAATGTAATCGATACCGTCTTCTTTTGGATTGCGGTATTCACCGTCTTTATAATTCCAGCGTCCGGCTTCGATCTGTTTTACGACCCAGTCGGTGGAACCCCATTCCGGGAAAGCCGGCGAAGCGAACATATCCGGTCCCTTGTTCCCGATAATAAGTTCATTATCCTGGATAAGCAGCGTCATCTGCTCGCAAAGCGCCTTAAAATACAACGGACGCTTAATAATCGGAACAACATTTTCATTTTCCTGACAGCTTTTTGTCACGATCTCGGAACGTTCGGCAGTGATCCGAATGACACGATCACGGACCTGCTGCCTTAGTTTTGCAATTCGTTCTGTTACTGGTTTGAATTGATACATAGAAATTCCTCCAGTTATATTTGATTATGAAAATTTGATATCATACCATTTTCTTTATTTAGACTATTATATCATCTCGCCTGGCAGCTCGATGGGAATAGTCGTCAAATGTCCGCTTGTGCAAGCACAGCATCCATTTTCCTCGTTATTATATCATATTCTCATGCCGGGAAATGATATCATTCTGCTGGTCTGTATTGAGATCTACGAAATATGCCGAGAAGCCGGCTATCCTTACCACCAGATCTTTGTATTCCTCAGGGTTTTTCTGGGCTTCCTTAAGAGTTGCGCTGTCGATCACGTTATACTGGACTTCCAGCCCGCCGTTCTTGAAATAGTTTTTCGTAACGTCTCTCAATTTCGCGGTGCCTTCATCGTTGCTCATAACGGACGGATGCATTCTTATATTGAGCGCCATTCCGTTCATGTACTTGTGATGATCAAAGCAGCATGCCGACTTGAATATAGCAGCCGGTCCGTTCCTGTCGCGCCCCTGCGCCGGGGATGCCGCATCGGCTATAGGCTCACCGAACTTTCTGCCATCGGGCGTTGCCCAGGTCCTGTAGCCCTGATTAATATGATCGGTCGCTCCGTAAAGACCCGATTTATATTTTTTTGATCTCGCGCTGCTGCATTCACTACACAAGCGTACATAAAGCTCCTGGACCCACGTCATGAAACGATCGACTTCGGGATCGCCGTTTCCGTAATGCGGAACTTCATTTAATATCTGCTGCCTTAAGGGTTCGTACCCCTCCCAGTTTGCCATTAAGGCGTCATACAGTTCACGTGTAGTACATTTTTTATTATCAAAGCACATGTATTTGATTGCCGAAAGCGAATCAACTATTGTTGCCAGACCTGTCGCCGTTCCGCCGAACGAATTGTATTTGCATCCTCCCTGAACGATATCCTTACCAGATTCCATGCATCCCTCCATTGATATGGAAAGAAGCGGATGCGAGATGATCCATTGTGAAAGATACTCGGTATAATTGTTCATTGAAACGAGCCAATGCAGACCATACCTCGCGATCTTTTCAAATGCCTCCTTCACATCTTCTATGCTGTTCATTTCGTAGAGAAATCCGGTATGTATGGGGCTTTGGACTCCGTTGACAGGATTTTTTCCGTCATTCAGCGCCATGGCCAGGACAGTCCCGTAATGGATCGAGCAGTGCGGTGGATTGTATCCGTTAGGAGCCGGGAAATCATTTCCCGAACCTACGATCTCCTGGCATCCGATAAGGCTGTAATCCCTGGCATCTTTGAGCTCGAAGCCGACCTCCTTCTGAAGCGATGGGATTATAACATCGTCGTTCTGGAAAAGAGGCAGCCCTCCTACGAGTTTCGATGTTGCCAGTGCACACTCCCAGATCTTATCCGGAGTTTTGCTGTTTACGCGCAGTGATATCGTAGGATCATGCAGTTTGAGTCTTCCAAGGCTTTCAAGCACCATGAACGTTATCGGATTGGAAGCGTCTTCTCCGGTCTCCGGATCCACTCCTCCGATGGTCGTGTGGTAATATGTATTAACGCCGGTGCTCGCGGTAACGATCGGCGGAAATACTCTGTAAAGCGAATGGAGCTTCAGGAATACGGAATCTACGATCTCCTGCGCATCTTCACGGGTAATGCTGCCAGCTTTCAGATCCTTTTTCAAAAACGGCCATGTGTACTGGTCGAATCTTCCGAATGAAAGCGCCGGATATCCGGCCTCAAGCTGCAGGACAAGCTGGTAAAGCACAGCGGCCTGACACGCCTCCCAAAAATTCCTGGCAGGGTTTTCAGAGATCCATTCGAGGCTGTCAGCCATTTTCAGAAGCTCGTTTCGACGCTTCTCATTGACGGTCTTCCCTGCCTCGTCTTTGCAGACCATGGCGTATCTTTTTATATATTCTGTCACTGCATCGCATACAATAACTACAGCGCTGTAAAAAACATTTTTGCTGAAGTTATCCGCCATAAGATCGCCTTCATGCTCATCTATCCAGTTTTGCGCCTGATCTCTTAATGCCTTGTATCCGACTTTTATGATCTTCTCATGCCCTGGAGTCAGGTGTCCTACCGGCGAAGTGATGGCATCTTTTTCTACGGTATACGAAGACATTCTCAGCGCCTGAAACAACTCAAAGCCCTGGGGCTGCCACTCCCTTATAGGAACTGTGGCCCGGTGATCCTTCCAAAATTCTTTGATCCCGGCAAGGTCTCTGTAAGTCTGCTCCGTAAAAACAAGCGGTCCGACATCATCCTTCGGTGTGTGATAAAAGCCGTCTTCACCCTTTTTATAAATACCGTCTTCGACATAGTGAGGGATCCAGCTTTCACCGTCCCATTCAGGATAGATACTGCTGCCGCAGAATTCCGCCCCTAATGAACCCACCATGAGTTCATGCTCCTCCACCTGCAACGGCATGGCCTCAAGCACATCCTTAAGCGCATACGCACGCTTTATCATGGGGATCTTGTTGTCATTTCTTTTATAAGATTCAGTAATTGCAACAGCACGTACTGAATCCACAGGTATCACCCTGTTCCTTATCTTCTCGCGAAGTACCTGTATTCTCTCTGTTACCGGGCTGAATTCGTACATCTTTTACCACCTCTCACACTTAATGAACTCCGATTTTGGGTAACAGGGGGAACAGTTTTTTGTCACCCCTATGTCAGCTCAGTGAATTCCAACTTTGATCCCGTATGATTCCAGTATCTCCTTCGCCCACTGGACTTTTTTATCGGACGGCGGAGTTGCTTCGAATATTTTCGGGTTATCCATGATCCTCGTATATTTGACCGATCCAAGGTTGTGATACGGAAGCAGCTGGATCATTGTAACTGCATCGCCAAGTTCTTTAACGAACTGTCCTGTAAGCCGCAGGTTTTCCTCGCTGTCGTTGAACATTGGTATGAACGGGATCCTGATCTGCAGTTTCCCGCCGGCAGCGGCTATTTTCTTAGCATTTTCCAGGATAAGTTCACAGGGCACGCCTATTACTGCCTTGTGAAGCTCACTGTTCATGTTTTTCAGGTCATAAAGGAAAAGGTCGGTATACGGCAATATGCTTTCTATTACTTCCCATTTTACAAATCCGGTAGTATCTACTGCTGTGTTTATGCCCTCCTCCTTAAGTCTTTTAAGAAGTTCCAGAGCAAACTCTGGCTGGGAAAGGACCTCGCCTCCGGAAAGCGTTACGCCGCCGGTATCCTCATAAAACATTTTATCTCTAAGCGCGATCTTTACGACCTCATCAAGTGTATAATCAGTTCCGCATTTGCTTAATGCCTTGGGGTAGCAGGCGTCAGCGCACTTCCAGCATTCAGTGCACTTTTCACGGTTTACATGGATCAGCTGTTTCTTCTCGCCGGGTTTTACTCCGTCCTTTAATTCGCCGTATTCCACGGCATTTTCCGGACAGGCTTTTACACAGGCATCGGCACAGCTCTCCGTCCCTACGCATTTTGCGGCAAGGAAGCTTAACTGGCTTTTGAAAGCCTGTGATTCAGGAGAATGGCACCACGGGCAGCGTAAAGGACAGCCCTTAAAAAAGATCGTCGTCCTTATTCCCGGGCCGTCCTGTAGCGAAAAGCCCTGTATATCAAATATTTTACCGGTTAATTCTTTTTCTGCGTTCATAATATACTCCTCTGTTGACTCGATCCATATTTCTCTCTAATGAATCAATACCGCAATTTACATAATGAGCCGACTTCTATTCCGCTTTTCCGTAGAGTCTCCTGGCCATTTCTATGAACCTTCCGGTTGCCTTAGCCGGATCTTTCTTTTTCCATGCTATTGCCTGCGGCGTGCCGGCAAGTTCATAGTCGAGCGGAATATATTTTATATTATCTGAAGCAAAGATCTCAGCCAGCGAATACGGAAGTATGGCTGCTCCGATCCCTGCATCTACCGAATAAAGCACAGCCTCTGATCTGTTGTATCTATGGACGATCTGCGGTGAATAATTCAGCTTTTGCATCAGTGATTTTACATCCTCGGTTATCATCCGGGAGCTTTCCTGATTCAGTCCGATATAAGGCAGGTCGTTAAGCGATGACAGATCGCTCATGTTCTCCGGTTCTTTGATATTTTTCGGCAGCGCAAGACATAATGTGTCATTCGCCACGATAAAATAATCCATTCTGTTTTTATATGGAAGGATCACTTCTTCCGCGCCGATGAAGATATCGCAATCACCGTTCTCGAGGATCTCTATCTGCTCTGATCCGATCGCTACCCTTATATCCAGTGTGATGTTCGGGTTTGCCGGAGTAAATTCCCGTATGCATTTTCTTAATATCTTATTGCATGTATTTGCGACAGCTATAGATACGACTCCTTCCATGCCCTGCCTGTATCTTTTCATTTCCAGGATCGCATTTTCGGTCCTGTCCAGGATATCGATAGCACGTGGAAGAAACCTTATTCCTTCTTCAGTAAGCGACAGCTGTTTGCCTTTTCTCAGAAAAAGCTCCACGCCGAGTTCTTTTTCAAGGACCGTTATCTGATAGCTCACAGCGGGCTGTGAAATAAAGAACTCTTCAGCTACTTTCGAAAAGTTTAAGGTCGATGCCGCGGCAACAAAATATTTAAGACATAAAGAATCCATCCGCTCTCCTTTATGACAAATAGTTTAAAGCGTAAGCTCCGTTCTGGCAATTATATCATTCTGGCTGCCCTTCGTCAGTTCGACAAAGTACGCTGAGAAACCTGCTACGCGGACGACCAGATCTTTGTAATCATCCGGGTTCTCCTGAGCTTCCTTAAGCGTCTGGCTGCTCGTGACATTAAGCTGCATCTCTATTCCGCCCTGACCGAAATATATCTGCATGAGCCTGGCGACCTTATCCCGGCTTTCCTGGTTCGAGAATGCTGAAGGATGGAACTTCATATTAAAGAGCGTCCCGTCAGTAAAGTTTGTCTGATCCATATTGCTGACCGATTTTATAACTGCAGTCGGTCCGTTCTTGTCCATTCCCTGGACCGGCGAAATTCCGTCCGAAAGCGGCTCGCCAAGCTTTCTGCCGTCGGGAGTCGCGGCCGTAGTCTTTCCGTAGACCACATTGAACGCTACCGGGAACATAGCAGCCGAATACGGTCCTCTCGGCCCCTGTCCGGCATTGACCAGCTCCGCAAAATGGTCACACGCCCATTTCATATAACGGTCGCACTCATCTATTCCGTTTCCGAAATGCGGTGCCTCATATTTGATATAATTATAAAGTTCCTCGTGGCCCTCCCAGTTATCCATTAACGCATCATATAATTCACGGGCAGTGCAGATCTTCTTATCGAATACAAGGTGTTTTGTCATATTAAGGCTGTCTACCAGATTTCCGATCGCGATCCCCGGGAAGCCGGTCGAATTGAATTTAGCCCCGCCGTCCATAACGTCCTTGCCCGATTCCATACAGCCCTCCATCGTAGCGGAAACCAGCGGCAATGGCAATTCTCTCGCAGTTATATATTCCTGTATATTCGTCATACTGATCTGCCAGTCGACGTAATATTTCATCTGTTTTAAAATTGCATCCAGAACTTCATCGAAATTCTTCATCTCATAAAGATAGCCTGTCGAAAGGCCGTTCTGCCTGTTCGGCAGTCCTTCCGGATTCGGGAAAGGATTGATGCCGTTATTGATCGCCTGAAGGAACAGATTAGCCATATTAAAGTAACCTTCATAGCCCGATGCCCCGCACATGGACCAGTGATTTCCGCTTCCTGCGGGCTCAACGCATCCGATAAGGCAGTAATCTCTGGCCGCCTCAAGCGAAAGCCCCCTGTTCATAAGTCCGGGGATTATCATTTCATCATTTTCAAATGTAGGCACGCCTCCGGCGATACGTGTGCATTCGAGAGCCAGATCCATCAGCTCCTTCGGCGTATTCTTATGCACACGCAGGGCCTGCGGCGGATCGTGCAGGACAAGGCGCGCTGCCGACTGAAGCATCATATATGTGACCGGATTCGTTGCGTCTTTTCCGAAAGCATCTACTCCGCCAAGTGTCATGAGCATGCCGTTTGTATATCCGGCAATGGCTTCGGATGCAAATGATGCCTTCATCCAGTTCATTTCTGCGGATTTCAGATAGAACATGTCCAGAAGCTCCTGAGCATACTCAGGTGTGATAGTTCCGTCTGCTATATCTTTTTCATAATATTTTCCGAGATACTGATCCACCCTGCCGTAACTTATACCGTGCTGCTGTCCGTCCAGGCAGAGTCCCAGGTGATAAAGATATATTGCCTGAACAGCATCATGATAATTCCGCGCCGGATTTTCCATGATCCAGTTGAGCGTATCCGCCATATCCAGAAGCTCCGCTTTTCTTTTCGGATCTTTTTCAGTTTCGGCAAGCCTTGCGCACTCCGCTCCGTATCTCTTTGAAAGAATGATCATTCCTTCGGCGACTGCTTCGACCGAACGATAGAAGAAGTATTTCGGAGCCTGGTCACCATACATATGCCCGCTGAGGTTCTTTATATGCTCTCTTGCTTCTTCAAGGATATATCCAAAGCCTTTTTCAAGGACCTTTCTGTAGTTAGCGCAAAAATGGCCTATCGGATTTATGCATATCCTGTCATGTCTAAATGATATTACGCCGTTGCCGGCAGCCTTATCCCTGTATTCTTCAGGTATATATCTGCTTAAACGTGCGCTGTTGCAGCTCGCTTCCCAAAAGTCCACAACGCTTAAAACATAATCTATATCTTCCTGTTCAACGATATAGTTATCGATCTCCCTGTTGAGGAGTCTTCCGGCTTCATAGTCATTTTTGAACCATCCAAGTCCGTTGAATTCCGGATACATGGCGGACGAGCGGTACTTTGTTACCTGTGTGCCGACGATCACTTCGTTTTCAAAGACCGTTACGGGCAGCTTTTCGCAAAGATTTTTGAAATTGTATGCTCTCTTGAGCGGCCCGGTAAGTGTCTGGTTTTCTTTATAAAAATCCGTTATAAGATGCAGTCTTGCCGTACAAAGACTGGGAGTCGTTGAACGATACCGTTCACGCATCTTTACTATTCTGTCAGTCATGGGAACAAGTTTTACAGACATATCTATTACCCTCCGTATGCAAATATCATATATTTATAATATATCATGATAAGTCTTCATCTCTTATAAAATTTCTTTATTAATATCATTAATTTTTATATACTCAAAAGGAAGGCAAAGCATTTCTGCTGATCATAATCGAGTAGGAGGAAATTCCTCTGACTGAGGAATTTCCGACCTCTCACACCACCGTGCGTACCGTTCGGTACACGGCGGTTC
>CADBMM010000258.1 GCA_902795795.1 uncultured Lachnospiraceae bacterium
ATTCCTGGAAAGATCGTAGAACCGGATCATGTGCGCTTTAAAGGCGGCTGCGATAGGCGAGAGATGTTTGTCCCGCCTGAAACAGACTTTCATTTTACGTGAAAATCTGGAATCTGCGAGATGAACCAGCCGGATCGCATTTTCCTGGCGGAAAAGCTGTTCGCTTTCTTCCACAATGAACCCGACTCCTATACCATGCAGGATCATCTGCATCTGCAATTCCATTGAATCGACATAATGGACTGACCCCATTTCCACATTCTGCGACAGGCACACCTGGAAAGGATATTCGGTTTCTTCACCACTGCGCAGAAAGATAAAAGACTGTCCGTTCAGCATACGGGTCGGTATGGAAGCGCGTTCGGCAAGCGGATCTGTTTTCGGCACTGCAAGCAAAGCCCTTTCCGTATAAAAATCATAGCCATCATATTTCCGGAAACGTTCGTCATCCGGATAGATCATGACATCGACCTGGTTGATGTCCGGAAGATCGCTCCCGGGCCAGAAAGAGTTGACGACATATTCCACATTCGGATAAGAAGTCAGGAAGGCGGCCAGACATTCCGACAGATGCCTCTCGGCTCCGGCCGTGCTTATACGTATGATATTATCGCCGTCCTGCAGCTGCTTCAGCTCCTGAAGAGCGTTGTCTGTCTCCGCCAGGATACGGTCGCAGCGTTTCAGAAAATGCTGGCCTGCCTCACTTAAGACCAGCCGCCGGCCGTGACGTTCAAAGAGCGGGATCCCAAGCTCCTTTTCCAGATTCAGGATATTCTTTGAAACGGCGGACTGGGTAGTATGAAGCAGTTCGGCCGCTTTGGATACATTTTCCAGGCGGGCGACAACGGAGAAATATTTAAGGTTCTGTATGTTCATATTTCAGTATTTAAGAAAGATTTGATTAATAATTATCAGGGCATCTTTGATCATTGATACAAGTTATTGATCTCTTAAGTCCAGGATCTGGCTTTCCTTTTCGAGCAGGTCAAAAAACAGGACCTGTCCGGAAAGCAGGCCTTCCCGGCCGGTCAGCAGCTTGATCGCTTCAGTCACCTCGAATGAAGCGCACGAAAATACATTGACGCCAACGCCGCCCGGAGATCCCTTGGGAGAAGTTTCGACATTATATATCTTGTGCAGGATCCCGGCTCCCGGAGGGCAGACAGCCACCTGGATCATCCAGTCCCGGACCGCTCCGTGGATGATAGGGATCCCCTCTGCAGCACAGGCATCCTCCATGAGGAGCCGGCATTCTATGGAATCGAGGGCGTCCATGACGAGATCGTTTCCATGGATCAGAGTTTTTATATTATCTTTTGTTATGAATTCGGTTACGGCTTTGATATTGATTTCAGGAGAGATAAGGCGCGCCCGTTCAACTGCAGCAAGCGCCTTGTTCTGCCCGAGCGTTTCTGTTGTGCACAGTATCTGACGGTTCATGTTGGTCTCGGAAAAGACATCTCCGTCAACAACTGTAAGGTTCATAAAACCGCTTCGGCAAAGCAGCTCGATCACGGATCCGCCTAGTCCGCCGCAGCCGGCGACCAGGACTTTCTTTTTGGCAAGCAGCTGTTGATCTTCTTCGGTCATTATGGCAAGATTTTTTTCAAAATATGGCATAAGGATCTGCCTCCTAAAGACTGAGATAAGGACAAATGTATGTTTAAGAATGACATTCTCAAATCTGAAAAAAATATATCACAGGCCGTATGCATTTACAATATTCCAAATAGGCATATGATATTCTGCCGCTTATTTTTCCAATTTCTTTACATCAGGCGGCCGGTACGTTATGATACTAAAATATGATGCATGAAACTGTATATTCCTGAAAGAGGCATTGCGAGCCGACTGGCGAGCACTAAGCGGGAATAGTTTCTTGAAGGAATATACAGCTTCTGCATTAATGATAATTAACATGGCAGCCCATTTGATGATCGTTTACAGGCTGTACAGGAGGCAATTATGATTGGATATGCAGGAAAGGTACTGATAGTAGATCTTACCGATCATACTTATGAAATTCAGGATCTGAACCCTTCCTGGGCAAGAGATTTTTTAGGCGGTGCTTCGCTCGGCGCAAGGTATCTTTATGACCTTATGCCGGCGCATACGGATCCGTTCGCTCCGGAGAGCGTTATCGGTTTCGTCTGCGGCACCTGCAATAATACAAACGCACTTATGAGCCCGCGTTTTTCCGTTGTCTGCAAATCTCCGGTAACGAAAGGCTGGAGCGATTCAAACGCCGGAGCCAAATTCGGCCCGCATCTTCGCAAGGCCGGCTTTGACGCCGTCTTCGTAAAAGGAATTTCGGAAAACCCGGTCTATCTTTATCTGAATGACGGAGAAGTGAATATCTGCGATGCATCAAATGTCTGGGGCAAGACTGTCTCGGAAACGGATGCGATCATAAAAAAAGAGATCGGAACAGAGAACGTCGGAACAGCTATCATCGGTCCCGGCGGTGAGCATCTGTCATACATGGCTGCCGTCATCGCAGACTGCGACCGTGCAGCAGCGCGCGGAGGCCCGGGAAGCGTTATGGGCTCCAAAAAACTGAAGGCTGTAGTAGCCGGAGGAACGCAGAAGATCACAGCGGCAGATCAGGCTGCAGTGCTGGAAGCTAACAAAATGGCTCTCGAGCATGGAAAAGGCCCGGGCGCCGTACCGGTCGGCAAATTCCGCGTGACTGGCACATCATCAGACTATGACTCCAGCGTTCTTACTTCCGACGCCGGTATTAAAAACTGGAGCGGAGCTCCGGAAGACCTTACGGAAGAGCAGATCAATAATCTCCTCGGCCGCTATATGGACGTAAAACATAAGGTCAAGGCTTATGGCTGCCTTGGCTGCCACATCCGCTGCGGCGCTGTATATAAGGTCGAAAAATATGATATCGAACGCTGCATCCGTCCTCAGTATGAAGCACTAGGCGCATTCGGAAGCATGCTTTTAAACGGCGATTCCGACGTGACCGTTACCTGCAACCATCTCTGCAATGAATACGGGTATGATGTCCTTTCCTTCGGCGGAACGATCGCCTGGCTCATGGAATGCTATGAAAAAGGCATCTTCACGATCGACGAACTTGATGGCATCGACCTTACCTGGGGCAACAGCGAAGCTATCCTCGCCATGGCGAAAAAGATCTGCAGCTTTGAAGGTATCGGCGTTCCGCTGAATCTTGCTTCAAGAGGCGCAGCCGAGCATTTCGGCAAAGGCTTTGAATGCCTTGTTACAGCAAACGGCGTA
>CADBMM010000259.1 GCA_902795795.1 uncultured Lachnospiraceae bacterium
CCCGTTCTTCGCAGGCGCTGTTGATGCCAACAACGTTCTTGCAGGTGAAGTAAACGCTCAGCTCGCTTATGACCAGGGCTGCCGTACAGCAGTTCTTATCGGCGGAAACGTTGGCGACAGCAACCATGACGAGAGATCACAGGGCTTCCGTAAGAGATTCGAAGAACTTGGCGGAAAAGTCCTTGACGAGGCTCGCTGCTCCGATGCTTCAGAAGCTACCACAAAGGCCGGCGATATGCTTTCCGCTAACCGTGATGCTGACTGCGTATTCGCATTCGTAGGTGACTATGTACCGGGCTCTCTCACAGCTAAAGAACAGCTTGGTCTTGATGATCTGAAGATCTATGTTGCAAACGTAGACGCTGACTCTGCAGAGCTTATCAAAGACGGAACCATCCAGGGCGGAACAGACGGAACAACAATGCCCCCGATGATCGGCGCTGCTATCATCGTTAACTATCTTGACGGAACTCCGCTGTTCGATGCAGACGGCAAGGCTGCTCATTTCCAGACAACACCGATCGCTGTAGATCAGGAGAACGTTGATCTTTACATCGAAGTATTCTGCACCGAAGGACGTATGCCTATCGCTGACAGCCTCTTCAAGAGCATGATGACACGTTTCAATCCGGATTGCGATTATGAAAGCTTCTCCAAGATCATTTCTGAAGGCCTCACCCTTGAAGCCCTTGCAGAAGCTCATGGAATCGAAGTTAAGTAATTTATCGTAAAACAATAAGCATTTACGGGAGGCGGCATTACGCTGTTGCGGCAGGCCGCCTCCGATGCTATAAGAGGATGGCTTAAATGGATACGAAGGCAAATAGTAATGCGGCTGCGCCGACAAAGAAAAAGATGGGCAATCTCACCTTTGCCATTATCTTCATTGTCGCTGTTGCCGTTATTTTCTTTTTACTGAACCTGCTGTCGGGAGGGATCTTCCTGGACGGATCAAACATCAAACTGATCCTGTCACATTCGATCTATCCGACTTTTGTTGCATGGGCTCTGTGCTTCCTGTTCGCCTGCGGATACACTGATATGTCGCTGGGCGGGGTTCTGGTGCTCGGATCATTTGCATCCTGCCTGCTTGGCAACATGATAGGATATCCGGGAGTAATTATCGGAGGACTGGTCGTCGGCCTGATCCTTGTCTTCATCAATTTCACTATTTTTGCGTTTACCGGGATTCCTTCCTGGATCGCCGGTATCAGCCTTGGCCTTATATATGAGGCACTTGCCGTAATTATCAAAGGCAGCAAATCAATTGGCAAATTAGTCGATACAGACCTTGCGTCGGAATACAGGGCGCTTGGCCAGCTTCCGGGAAGCGTTATCCTGCTGCTGGCTGCGATGGTCGTTATCTACTTTGTTTATAACCGGACTACGATCGGACTGAATATCCGCGCCATGGGCGGCAACAAGGAAGTTGCCCGGGCTATGGGTATCAATATCGTTAAGACACTGATCGCGGTCGGCGTGATCTGCGGTATCATAATCGGTGTCGGCTGTATAATACAGCAGAGCACCAACGTCCGTACGACGGTAAAGACCGGTCTTACCAGCATGAATATGGTCTTCCAGCCCATAGCGGTCGTGCTTCTGGCACAGATCCTGGAAAGAAAGATCAATATTATCATTGCCGTGCCGATCTGCTCATTCTTCCTTTATGCTATTTTCAACATGCTCACTATCATGCATGTGCCGGCAGGTACCCTTCAGGATACCTGTCTCGGAGCATTCCTCGTGCTCTTCGGAATCATCGGAAACTGGGGATACAGGGGGATAGTGAAATGAGCGAAAGAATTCTTGAGATCAGAGGCCTCAATAAGTATTTCGGGCCTACACACGCCAATAAGAACATCGATTTTGATCTGGATCAGGGAGAGATCCGGGGTATCATCGGAGAGAACGGTTCGGGAAAATCAACGCTTCTTTCCCAGATCGCGGGACTTTACGGTTCCGATTCCGGAACGATGAAACTGAACGGGAAGCCGTACGCTCCCAAAAGTCCGCTTGATGCAAACAGCAGCGGCATCGCCATGGTCCTCCAGGAGCTGGGCGTTGTCGGAGGACTTCCGGCAGCTGTCAATGTTTATCTCGGACATACCGGAAGATTTGCCAAGGGCGGTATAGTAAGCCTTAAGGACATGGCGCAGGCGGCATATGACGAGTGCGACAAATGGAATCTTCCGAAAGTTGACATGACGGAGCGTCTGGAAGGTACCGGCATCGAGACCCGCAAAATGGTCGAGCTGGTACGTGCCCTTTCCGTTGATCCGCAGATCCTGATCCTCGATGAGGTGACTCAGTCACTGTCTCTGAACAACAGAAACAGACTTTATGAACTTATCAAACGTTTCAAGGAAATGGGCCGTTCGATCCTTCTTATCACTCACGACGTTGAGGAAATGCTGGAGATCACCGATACGGTCACGGTCCTTCGTGACGGCGAAGTTATAGGTACGGTAAAATCAGCCGAAGTCAAACCTGAGGATATACGTACCATGATGGTCGGCCGTGATATGAGCGGTTCATATTTCCGTGATGATCACACTCCGACTTACAGGGATGAAGTGATCCTTAAGATGGATAACGTCACTTCCGAATTCGGCGAGATATCGGATATATCGTTTGAAGTGCACGCAGGTGAAATACTCGGCTTCTGCGGTCTTTCCGATTCCGGTATCCATACAGTCGGCGAGGTAGCATACGGACTTACAAAGATCCGTTCCGGAAAGGTGACCCTTGAACAGCAGGGAGTAGAGATCACAAGTGCGACAACAGCGCTGAACAGCCGTGCCGGTTATGTTCCGAAGGATCGTGACAATCAGGCGCTTATGATCAACGCAAGTATACGCGATAACTTCGCCCTTCCGTCCGCTAAGGAGCTGCGCGGAGCGGCCGGCATCATTTCCGGCGGCAAGGTCAATGCGCTGAGCTGGAAAATGAAGGACAAGATGTCTGTCAAGGCCAGAAATATTTTCCAGCCAATGAACGCTCTCTCGGGAGGCAACAAGCAGAAGGTCAATCTCGGCCGCTGGCTTGCAAAGGATCTTCAGCTTCTGATCCTGGACTGCCCGACGCGAGGCGTTGATGTCGGTGTCAAGGCATATATCTATCAGCTGATGAAGGACGCCAAAGAGCAGGGTATCGCGATGATCCTGATTTCCGATGAGCTGACCGAGGTACTTGGTATGTCTGACCGTCTGATCGTCATGAAAGACGGAAAGATGAAAAAGATAATTCGACGTGATGAGGAATTCACGGAGCATTCGGTAATAGGGGAGATGATCTGATGTCTGAGAAGAAGAAAAAATTTAATATTACATTGGGCGACATCGTTCCTGTTATCGCGTTTGTCGTTATCTTTATCTTTTTTGCGATAGCCAGTAAGGGCAAGCTTTTAAATGCCTATAATATGCAGCTGCTGATCGACCAGTCCATACAGATCATCATTCTTGCATGCGGTATGGTTTTTGTTATTGCCCAGGGAAGTATTGACCTTTCGGTCGGAGTCAACCTCGGACTTGCGGCGATACTTTCAACGAATATCGCAGTGGCGACTGGCCAGTCCTGGCTCTTATTCCCGCTGGCGGTTATTATCGGCACACTGGTAGGCGTTCTGAACGGTTTTCTGGTTTCAACGCTGAAGGTTCCATCGTTCATGGTATCCATTGCCATGCTGATGGGGATCCGCGGACTGAACTCCTATCTTTTCACGATATTCAGCACCACGCAGGTTCCGAAAGAGCTGAAATGGTTCAATAATCCGGGCGTTAAGTTTACGGTCTTCATCATTATTCTCGTTGTAGTATTCTACCTGCTGGAGTACAGCCGCATAGGCCGCTACAGCAAGGCGATCGGCGAAAACGAGGAGACCGCGAGAAACGTCGGTATTCCGATAAAGAAGATGAAATGGATCGTCTTTATCATCAGCGGATTCATGGCAGGCGTAGCGGCGATCTTCAGCCTTTTCAGCGTAGGCGGAACATCAAACCAGATGGGCGCGTTCTCCGAAATGAAAACGGCTATGGCGATCTTCTTCGGCGGCATCCTTGTTACCGGAGGATATTCGGCGAAGTTCTACAAGTTCATCCTCGGATCGCTGTCCATTACTCTTATCGTTGTCGGCCTGGCTCTGATCGGATTCTCGGCGACAGAATATTCCGAGACGATAGAAGGTATCCTGCTTCTGGCGATCCTTCTTATCACCATCCTGGCGAACAAACGCAAGCAGAAAGCCAGAGACGAGGAAGAGACACTTGCATCAAAGATTCCGGAAAAAACGGAATGAAAAATTGATATGTGAGATATTTTGTTTATAAGAAAGACGGTTTATTTGACAGACCAGACGAGGTGACAAATAAACCGTCTTTCTTTTCGGGACATTGTGCCAGACACTTTGTCCCGAAATTTACTTTCTTGTCAGGTATTGGCTATTTTTCTCCATGCACCGAACCGATAATAGAATAGCTGTATAACGATCTGCACCGCAGAGGTGATGGGTGCGGCGCATCCGACCAGAACAAAGGAGACGTTCGGGATCTGACATGCAAGGTAAACTATGGGCACACGTACGGCGAAGGTGGAGATGATGCAGTTTGCCATCGTGAAACGCGTTTTTCCATAACCGGAGAAAAATCCGTTCAGACAGAAAACGAAGGATACCAGAGGGATGTCGAAGCAATAGGAGCGCAGATAGTCGGCTCCGTATTTGATAACATCCGGTTCATTTGAGAAGATCGATATGGTGAATTCCGGAAATAAAAGGGTCAGGACCCAGCAGATGCCTGTAGCAATAAGGCAGATCGTGATGGAGATCCCGAGGCCTTTTTTTGTGCGGGCGTATTCTTGTGCACCTACGTTCTGCGCGGTAAACGCTGAGATCGCAGGTGCGAATGCGAGCGGGAACATCTGGCCTACGCCGATGACCCTTTCCACAACGCCGACACCGGCGGAACGCTCGACAAACCCCATGGCGTTGATCATGACGGTGACCATGAGGAATGAGATCATGGGAAGCACTTCCTGAAGTCCGAGCGGAAAACCCATTTTGAGGACTTCCTTAAATGGTTCAGAAAGATAGCGGAAGGAGTCCTTGGTGATAGGGTATTCGCTTTTCTGGAGAGTGATTATGGAAAGAACAAAAGCAAGAAGCTGAGCCGTAACGGTTGCGTACGCGGCTCCGGCAGCACCCATCCCGAAGCCTCCGACAAGGATCAGATCTCCGATGATGTTGAATATACTGGACGCAATGACAAAATACATCGGATGTTTTGAATCACCGATGCCTCGTAAGATCCCGGAAATACAGTTATAACCGGTAACAAAAGTCAGACCGCAGGCACAGATACGAAGATAATCTGCAGCCGGAGCGGCGGATTCTCCCGGAACCATCGTTACAGTGATCAGCTGGTCTGTAAAAAGTACGGTGAAGAGCGTCAGAATAACGCTGGTTCCTATAAAAACGTACAGAATGCCGGTGATCGCGTGCTTAACGCGGGCCTTGTTGCCGGCGCCGAAAGCCTGTCCGATAACTATGGTTCCGCCGGTCGCCAGCCCGACGATCATACAGGCAATGATCGTCATGATCTGTCCGGAAGTATTGACTGCTGAAAGCGCAACAGAACTGGCAAACCTGCCAAGCACGACAAGATCAGCGATCGTATAGCAGAACTGGATGACCGTTGAGACCAGAAAAGGAATAACGAAAGATATCAGAGTTCGGGCGATCGGCCCTTTGGTAAGATCATGTTCCATAAAAAATCATTGGTCCTAATATGCATTAAAAGAGCTGCTTATCAATTATTTATCATATCACAGTACCCTTGAGGCTGTCAATGATAATAGAAACGCATCGTGAAAAGTCCCGGGGCTTTCTTTTATCAGCTCGGCAGAAAAAACATATGATTCCGAATGATCATATAATAAAACTATTGAAAATCATAAAAACGGTATTGAGAAAACGCGGCAACGATGAGATACTGTGACCAGTTGAAAACACATATGAGTAGAATTCAGTTAACGAACCGGAAATAATTACGAAGTGACAGAGATATGAAAAAAGCGCTGATTGCCATGAGCGGAGGGGTCGACTCCTCGCTTGCTGCAAAAATGATGAAAGATGCCGGGTATGACTGCATCGGCTGTACGATGAAATTATATGATAACGAAGATGTAGGACTTTCCCGCGGACATACCTGCTGCAGCCTTGACGATGTAGAAGATGCCAGGAGCGTTGCGTATAAGATCGGTATTCCATATTATGTATTCAATTTTAAAGAGGGATTCCGTGAGAATGTCATAAAACGTTTCGTTGAAGCCTATGAGTCAGGAAAGACCCCGAATCCCTGCATCGACTGCAACCGTTATATGAAATTTGACAAATTGTTCGAACGCGCGAAGATCCTTGGCTGTGACTACGTGGTGACCGGACATTATGCCCGCATTGAAGAGACGGATGGCGAGTTCTATTTAAAAAAGGCACTGGATGAAACAAAGGATCAGAGCTATGTCCTTTACTCGATGACACAGGAACAGCTGGCCCATACGATGTTTCCTCTTGGTAATATGAGAAAGAGCGAAGTCCGCGAACTTGCGGAAGAAAACCAGTTCATCAATGCCGCAAAACCGGACAGTCAGGATATATGTTTTGTGCCAGACGGAGATTACGCTTCCTTCCTGGAACGCTATACCGGAAAGAAATACACGCCCGGCCCGTTCCTTGATATAAACGGAAATGTTCTTGGAACACATAAAGGGTTCGTCCGCTATACGATCGGACAAAGAAAGGGACTGGGTATTGCGTTTGGAAAACCGATGTATGTCGAGCGTATTGATGTCGCGAACAATGCTGTCATACTCGCGGAAGACAGTGACTTGTATGCTGATACTTTGACGGCAGCTGAGTTTCACTGGATCAGCGGAAAGACACCGGTAACAGAGATCAAATGTCAGGCAAAAATCCGTTATCGCCATAAGGAGCAGCCCGCTGTTGCATATCCTCAGCCTGACGGTACCGTAAAGATCGTATTTGAACAGACTCAAAGAGCGATCACACCCGGACAGGCTGTTGTCCTGTACGATGGTGATATCGTGCTTGGCGGCGGAAGGATCAGATAGCAAAAAGTGATCGCGGAGGCTTTTTGAGAAAGCCGAAGACTCTTTCCAAAATGAAAAAGGTCTTTTCCGGACATCCTGCTTATTGACAACGGCAGCAAACGGATGTATTCTTCTTCATGTTGCACAACTGAATATCGGATAAAGTATCTGATGAAGTATTCGGAATTCGAAGTTTTTCGAAGACCGGATATCGAGGAAACTCTGGAGAATCCCGTGTTGGAACGGGTGCCGAAGGTGCAAGGCCATGCAGGCCGAATCTCTCAGGCAAAAGGACAGAGCATGAGCAAGTGAATGCGAATGTTTTTGTTATTCTTCGGAGCTGCCTTGAGCAGCTCTTTTTTGATACCTACGCCGGGTTTGCGCAAAGAAACATTTAATGAGGAGAGAAGTATTATGCAGTCACTTGAAAACGTTTTATATCCGGTAGTGTGTACTATTAATGAGTACCTGTCCAGCTACATCCTGGTCTTCCTGCTTGTTGCAGTCGGACTTTGGTTTTCTATTCGTACAAAGTTCGTACAGATCCGCTGCTTCGGAGAAGGCGTGCGGCGCGTGTTCGGAAATTTCCATCTGCACGGCGGAGCACAGGAAAGCGGAATGACCTCGTTCCAGGCACTGGCTACAGCTATCGCGGCACAGGTAGGTACCGGCAACATCATCGGTGCGTCAGGCGCGATCCTTACCGGCGGCCCCGGCGCGATCTTCTGGATGTGGATCATTGCCTTCTTTGGTATGGCTACGATCTATGCTGAGGCAACTCTGGCAGTTAAGACCCGTCAGATCGGTCCGGACGGACAGATCAAGGGCGGTCCCGCCTACTACATCACCACAGCGTTCCGCGGAAAATTCGGAAAATTCCTGGCTGGATTCTTTGCGGTAGCAATCATACTTGCACTTGGTTTCATGGGCTGCATGGTCCAGTCCAATTCCATCGGCTCCACTGTTGAGAACGCTTCCGGAATTCCTTCCTGGGTTATCGGCCTGATCCTTGTTGCGATCTGTGCGGTCATCTTCATCGGAGGCATTCAGAGACTTGCTTCCGTTACCGAAAAGATCGTTCCTGTCATGGCAATTATTTTCCTGATCGGTGCGCTCATCGTTATTATTATCAGGATCAAATACATCCCGGAAACATTTGCTCTGATCTTCAAGTATGCATTCCAGCCGCAGGCGATCATCGGCGGCGGCATCGGATCGGCCCTTAAGATCGCTATCAGTCAGGGTGCGAAAAGAGGATTGTTCTCAAACGAAGCCGGTATGGGTTCCACGCCGCATGCACATGCTCAGGCGAATGTAAAGGATCCGCATGACCAGGGCGTTGTTGCCATGATCGGCGTATTTGTAGATACATTTATCGTGCTGACCCTGAATGCACTGGTCATTATCTGCACGCTTTATACAAAGGACGGTATTCTGGCACAGGGCGTGATCCCGGAGAATATCGGCAAGGCCAATCTGGCTCAGACCGCTTTCGGAACGGTTTTCGGCGGTGAAGCCGGAGCAATATTCGTAGCAGTCTGCCTGTTCTTCTTTGCATTTTCAACGGTGCTTAGCTGGAACATGTTCGGAAAGATCAACGTGATCTATCTGTTCGGTAAAAAGAATCCGAAGACCTGCACCATCGTGTATTCTATCATCGCGCTGGTATTCATCTTCATCGGAACGATGGCATCCAACGATCTGGTCTGGGAGCTGACCGATATGTTCAACAACCTGATGGTCATCCCCAACGCCATTGCGCTGTTCGCACTGACCGGAATGGTCGTGGCGATCGCCAATAGCCGCAAAAAGAAGGTTTGATCTTCATACTGCTCAAAGAGGTATTGCATTATTACAGAAATTGTAGTACATTAACCTCTGCAAATTGAATAAGGCGTAATTTAAGCCGCTGTTTTGATAAGAACTGAATGAGGACTCACACTTGGAGTCTGCCTATTCAGGGATTA
>CADBMM010000260.1 GCA_902795795.1 uncultured Lachnospiraceae bacterium
CTATTATCAAGTCGTGCAGATTCTGAGCGAAGCGGAACAGAAGCCCCATATCATATTTGCTTCTCCGAATGTTCCAAATCCGCAGGTGTATTTGAACCTGATATCCGGGGTTGAGACGGAAACACTCTACCAGCATAAGCTGGCCTCTGCGTTCTCGCCGGTTACTCAAATCAAATTCCTGATAAATCTTGAGAGCAAAGAAGTCAGCGTCTATAACGAACACACGAAGAAACTGATCCCTATCACCTCTGTGGCCCTGCCAGATGCTGATTTAACAGATGTCCTTCTGCGATTTGAGAAAGATGATCAGGGTAACGAAAAACAATGCATTGTCTATTTCTCATCTGTGAGAAAAACGGTAGACGCCGCTCGGTACTTTGCTGCTAACCGTGTGGCTAAGACCGACAATGCTGAACTTATGGAACTCGCAAAAGACATTAAAAACGAGGTCCATAATGACTATTACCTTGCAGAACTCATTTCTAAAGGGGTTGCATACCACATTGGTTATCTTCCTGCTTCTATTCGACAGCGGATCGAACGACTGTTTCACGAGGGAGCGATCACGGCATTGTTCTGCACGAGTACGCTTGTGGAGGGCGTGAACCTTCCCGCAGACAATCTTTTTATAACGGATTTCAAAAATGGCCGGTCGCATATGTCAGCAATCGACTTTAGAAATCTGATCGGTCGTGTTGGGAGGCTTGAATACAATCTATACGGAAATGTCTTTCTTGTTGCTATAAACGAAAAGGCATCCGAGAAATATGTATCTCGGCTTCAAGAGGAAATCCCAGAACAGGCTCTTTCCGTAGAAAAGGAATTGACCCGTGCCCAGAAAAAGCATGTTATCAAAACGCTTCTATCTGGGACGATCGTCATAGATAAACAGTTAAAGAGCCAGTCTCCTGATTCATATGACCTGATGAGAAAATTTGCTATTATCCTCCTGAATGACATTTTGAAGGATCGGCAAAGCAAGGTCCGTAGTGAATTTGTGGCTTTGATGCAGCCGGGGGATGAAGACAAAATCCGTCAACTATTCTCGGAGAAGGAAATAAAGCCTGATGACGATATTACCGTTTCCATCGATCAGACGGAATCCTTATATGAGGCCATAGCTTATAATGGTTTGGAGTTCCCAACGGTAGATGACAACGGAGAGTTTGACGGAAAGCAGCTGCTTCCGTTCCTTGAAAGACTATGTGGCATTTTCAATTGGGAACGGTACGAATCAGATACGCTTGGTCATGTCGGTAAAATTTCGCAAAAACACGGTAAGTTGAGCTGGTATGCTGTAATTCTGAGCCAGTGGGTCCGTGGAGCTGGGTTGAATCAAATCATGTTTCAGGCAATTGCAAACAAAAAGCAGAATCCGATAGATGCCCTGTTCATAGAGAATCAGTTCGTCGATTATAACGATTCCAGAGAGCACAGGAACATTGTCATCTCCGACGTCCTGAGTGTGATCGATAAAATAATCCTATTCAAGTTCTCCAATTACTTCTTGAAGGTGGCAAAAGCCTACAAGGAAATCCGAGGACAGGACCCGAAGGACAATTGGTACGAGTTTGTTGAGTATGGCTCGACGAACAAAAGGGCCATTGCTATTCAAAAACACGGCTTTTCCAGAGAGTCGGCAATGTACATTCTTCGCCAAGGTCAGAAATACATTGCAGCTGATGAACCGGAATTGAAACTGCATCGTAGCATCCTTGAGTGCCCGAATAAGGGCGTTCGGAACGATGCAGACATGATACAATACAATATCCCGGACTTGTTCGTGGATTAAAAAAGGGGAGGAAAAACAATGCAGCTGAAACTTTTTATGAAAAAAGATCGAATTGGCGTAGATGCAAAGGCTATTTTTGACACAGATACAAAAGCAACAGTGGTATTGAAAGGATCGAAACTCTCGGCCACTATTTCGGATGCTCCAACCTTTAGAGGTCGTAAGACTATAGAGAAAGCACGAGAAGGTTGTGTCATAGACAACATTCTGCAGAAAGACCTTGCCTTCAAAAGCCCTTCCACGGCAGGCAATGTAGTTACAGGACGTAGTACAGATGGATTGCAAGCGTGGAAAACAGAGGACGGAAAAGTATTAAAAGAGGCTCTTTCCAAATAATGCGCAAAGCCCATGACAATAAAGAGCCGCAGGAGGAACGGTAGATGCAACAGATTTTTAGCAACACGACATTAACAGTCAATCAGCTGATCGAAAAGATCGATACAGGAGAACTTGGCCTTCCGGAGCTTCAGAGGCCGTTCATCTGGAAGGATTCAAAGGTGCGTGATTTGTTCGATTCC
>CADBMM010000261.1 GCA_902795795.1 uncultured Lachnospiraceae bacterium
TTGAATAAAAAAGAAGGTGTTGATCACTCAACACCTTCCAAAACACGGCTAGTCTATTATCACAAGGACCTTCCGAACGCCCGCAGCTCCTCCAACTTCTCCTCCGGCACACCGGGATCATAGCCGTTTGTTGTGAAAACGCCCATGCCCTCCAGCATCTCGGCTTCCTGCAGCTGATGATAGATATTCTGCATGTCATCCTTCTGCACACACTGACCGTTTCCCTTGGTATGGCAGTACTCGCAGGCCAGGCAGCCGCGAATATTCATCTTGCAGACATCATAAACATCCCACTCGTGGCCGGCCTCTTTCAGACCTTCGCAAAAGGCCTCGATCATCTGTTTTGTATTTCCTTTTGGTCTCGGGCTTCCGTTTCTCCAGTCATCAGCTGCATCGCTGTTTCCTCCTTTGTGTCTGTATTTTAATGGCCGGAAATTTCCTCCCTGCCTTCAGTTGTCGTTTCTGCCGTCTTCTCCTCGCCTCCGCAAGCACTCAGAAATACAGTCAGAACAAGCAGCAGACACCCTGCCATCAACTTTTCTCTATGTTTTTTGGACATTTTTTCTCTCTAATACAGTTCTTTTAATACTAATACCGTGATTCCGGGATTATCACCCGGAATAATCCTCTTTACCTTAGGCTCATATTTGTACCAGTCATAGATCATGGACCTGAGGCTGGTGCCTCTGTTATACCCGTGGATCAGCTGCAGCTGGTAGGTCATCGGTCCAGCTGATGCAATGGCTTTGTCGATGACCTTTATGGCTTCTTCCTGCCGCAGGCCGTGCAGGTCGATCTTTACAAATGCTTCACTCAAATATATTCAACTCCTTCATTTCATTATACCTGGCATTTGCCTCCTCACTGGCTTTCTTCTCTCTCCAGGCATCGATCTCGCTGCGAATCGCCAGCATTTCATCTACCACCAGTTCTTCCGTCTTCGGCTTCACATAATGAAGATACGAGATCATACGCTCCATCGCCTTAGGACTGCCGAGATGCTTGGCTATTGCCTCTCCGAGTTCCGCCGGGAATCCGAGCTCCTCAACCGCGCGGACAAGATCGTCTCTCGTCCGGCTCCACAGCCTTTGCTCTGATGTCATGCTTTCCTCCTTAATTGATCCCGCGCATCCTCATAAACATCATAAGTCGCCTGATCAAAGAGCACCCACTCCACCAGATCCAGTTCACCCGGATGATCTTCGACAAACTGATTCACGGTATGCACGGCAATCTTCGCAGCTTCATCCAACGGATAGCTGTAGACACCTGTCGATATGGATGGAAATGCCACGCTCCGAATCCCCTTCTGCACAGCAAGCTGCAAAGAGTTTCTGTAACAATCCGCAAGAAGCTCCGCCTCCCCGCGCTTGCCTCCGCTCCAAACCGGTCCCACCGTATGGATAATATACTGACAGGGAAGATCATAAGCCGCTGTCAGCTTTGCCTCTCCGGTATTGCAGCCGTGCAGCTTCCGACACTCTTCCAGCAGTTTCGGGCCGGCCGCACGGTGGATCGCGCCGTCAACACCGCCTCCGCCAAGCAGGCTGTTGTTGGCCGCATTAATGATGGCTTCCACATCGGAAATCTTAGTGATGTCGCCTTTAACCATGCGGATCTCTGTCTCTTTATTGACCTCGCCGGAAAACTCTGCACGCAGCTCCATCAGTGCAAGTCCCAGAAGCCCCTGCCCCGGCCATTCCGACATATCTGTTGCCGCTGCTGTCTGCGCGTCCAGGCCGATTCCCCAGATATCATCCTTAGGGCTGGCTTCTGCGAGAACAGCATTTTCTGTCGCCAAAAGCATCTTCTTAAGATCCGGATTTTGTTCAAATTTAGCCCGGTTGCCCTCTTTCACAATGTCGTATTTGACAGCATCCCAAGTCTTTGCCTCAAATGGCGTAACTTGTTTCCCCAGCTCCTTGCACTCCCAGGGCTTCGTAGCCCGCAGGATCGCCGTGTACCGCGCAGAATCATGGAACAGTTTCGCTTTTTGTGCCATCATGTACTGCTCAACATGAAGATATTCAAAATCATCGATAACAAACTTGCGCCTGTACCAATTGGAGAGATAGCCGTTTTCTTCATTATCTTTCCAGAAGAAAACAACCGGAAGCTGCCTGACCGGACGGTGCATATACATATACTTCATCTCCCAATCCTCATCCGTATAGCTGCTGTACTCAGACATCTGACACCCATGGCAAAGATCATCCGCCACCTCCAATATGACATCGCGAAGCTCCAGGTTTTCCTTCCACTTCCCATCAATGGCCTCATAGCCAACCATCGCGCCGAGAATATTGCCTGTCACCGCACCGGTCGAATCACTGTCACCACTGTGATTGACCGCCGCAATAATAGCTTTTGAGAAGTCGCCCTGATACTTCAACGCGCAGTAAATGGCGATCGCCATGGTCTCTTCCGCGACCCAGCCCTCCCCGAGGGCGTGGATATTGTCCAGATCATCGGCGTCATTTTCAGAGAGCCGGACGGCCTTATTAATTATGTCCGTTAAGGCCGGCAGATTCGGATCCCCTTCAAAGAGCCTCTCCGCTGTGTCTCTGGCCTCAAAAACCAGTTCCTTCAGACTTTTCTCCGGATACGCCCAGAGAATACCGCTGATAATATGACAGATCACCGCTGCCGGCATATACCCCAGAGAGTGACTGTGCGTGATCGCGGCAAGCTGGGCGGCTTCCATATCCAAGTCTCTCTGACTCTTAAAATACTTATATTTAAGCGCAAGAGGCGCGATCCGCATGACACCGCCGCAGCCTTTGCTGTGATTGACCGGACTTTGAATGAAGTCGTCAGGATACCTCATCTGCGAGCGCATTTCAAGAGCCGTAAGGCAGGTGTTGCCGGGAGCTCTTCTTGCATACAACTCCGGTACATCGAGCAGCCAGGAGTGTCCGCCCTTATTGGCGGGCTTAAAATCCGAAGTCTGCGTCTTCAGCCAATCCTGATAAGCAGCAGAAACGTACGCGCGCGGAATGCCTCCGATCCCCCGCAGGCACAGCCTCGTCTCGCCGACCAGGATTCCGTTCGCCGTAAATAAAGACATCTGCGTATCATCCGAGATGAGGGCTTTCCCGTCGGTCAGCTCGTACTCCGTGATCCCGTCGGGGCCGTAGGTCTCAAAGATCTCTTCTTCCGAAGAAAACTCCACCGCATAGCCAAGAGCATCACCGATCGCTCCGCCGATCATACTGCCGCGGATCTGATCCAGCTTTTCCTCAGTCTCTTTTATCCGAGCCAGGGCGCGCCGTGTGTCTTTGTCATTTTCATCCCGATAAAAATCACCGAAATTCCGGAAGAACTCCTTAAAGTTGTACTGATCCACCGAGTGATCCATGACAGCGAAATCGATCCGGCGGAACATGTCCTTCTCCTTCATGCCGTCGAGATCAAATTCTTTTAAGGCCTTGTAGAAAAGATCCGAGACAAGGCGCCCGTCGTTCGCAAACGCTCCGCAGCCGAATGCCCCGAGCACCAGAAAACGATAGCCGCACCGCGCCGCGACTTTTAGCATGCCGGTGATCCGCTGATAGAGCATCTTTTCGTAGGCCTCCTGCGTGAGGCCCTCCATACCATATCTGAGATTTGGCGCCGCGCAGGTCATGACGGCCACAATAACGGACTCTTCCAGAAGATTGCCGTCTCCGTCCTTAATGATCTCCACCTGCGGATGAATGATAACGGCATCCGATCCCATATAAGTATTCAGCGTGCGGTTATACGCATAGTACGGCCGCGCGTTATCGCTCTCGAGAGAGATCAGCAGCGAGCTCTTTCGGCAAAGATCTTCCTCCTGCGCCTTGGCCCCATTGCGAACGCCGCCCCCGATATGAACCGCATTGGCCAGATTGAGCACCAGGATCGGCTTGTCGTCTTTGGTTCGCAGATAAGCTGTCTCTTCCAGCCGTTTTCTTGCCAGCGAGAAGGAATCCTCGTTTTCACAGCCGTACCCGCACCGGCCGATCACATGGACGTGTTCAAAATCCTTGGACTGGCTGAGCTTTTTCACGTCGTCCGGGAGGAAGACGTGGGCTTCTTCCATTTCCTTGCGGCTCAGCTTTAAGTGGACTGTGTGGCCGTTTATGGTGTAGTAGCCTTGGTCGAGGATCTGCAGCGTATCCTGAAGCATTGCTATATTAGCCTGACGCATTATAACTCCTTCATCTATACTTGATTCTTTATCATCCCACCAAAAGTTTTCCTGTCTTCTTGATGTACTTAGCAGGAATCGGGGCATCCAGCTGCCAGGTGATATTCATCGGCTTCTCCCCCTCGTGCTTTACATAGTTTGCTGTCCCCAGGAATGTATACGCCTCTGCGCCGCCGGAGAGTCGATCCTTCTTGAATTCGCGCACAAACAGAAGCACGCGTGTACCTATCTGTCTGTGATGGATATACCTCTGTGCTGTCGGAGACTGTTCCGAAGTGGTACTCTGGCTCTGCCAATGGAACAGGTATTCATTGATTGAATAATCCTGATACATCGTAGTTGGCGAGTAGTCTTTGTCAGTTTTATTCAAGGTAATAAAGAAAACATCCAGCTTTTGATCCGGCAGCCACTTAACACCTTCCCGAACAGTTGACGGCTTCATGAAATCCAATGCGACCAGGAGCTGGTCTCTGGTATAAGTACAATGCAGATCCAGCGGGCAATCAAATCCGACATCGACCGGCTCGTCGATGAAATCGATCTGCTCATACTGATACTGCAGAAGATCGACCATTTCCTGGAGCATGACCGGGCTGTCTGCAAGGGCATACATATGATCCAGCATCTCGTCCCCGTTCCATTCTTCGATCGGCTTTCCCCAGACGGTAACATGGAACATCTGCAACATTCTTTTTTCAATCGGAGAAAACTGCGCAAAATCAATATCATCGATTCTGGAAAGAATGTCCAAAAGGAATCGAATCAAACGGCGGGAATCCAGCACCGATAATTTCAAAAGAGCCTTTGTGATCAAATCCTCGAGTTCTTCCTCAAAATCATCTTTCACGTCTGCGCGCACGCATAATCTCGAAAAGTTAGAAAACTTATAGAGACTGCGCGGATCCAAATGATTGTAGGTGAGAAATGACGCCAACGATAACGGCTGTCCGGAATCCTCTTCAAACGACGCGATCCGCATAATTAATCCGGCACTATTGCCATAAGAAGCTCGGATGTTATCCAAAATGTATTTTTCGGCTTTTCTTTCCAGCTGAATATAACAACCCTTTGGCGCAGAGATAAAGCCATCCTTTATCTCCCGCGAAACTCCCCGCGTTGTATTGGAAAGCAGCGCTGCAAATTTATCTTCAAAATGATATTTTTTGTTCGCCTGCCCGATGAAATCGAGGACCGTCAAACACTCTTTCCCTTCCGCAAGTCGCAGACCTCTGCCGAGCTGTTGTAAAAAAATGGTCAGGGATTCTGTCGGCCGTAAAAACATCACTGTGTTTACTTCCGGAATATCGACACCCTCATTATAAATGTCGACAACAAATATAAACCGAATCTCTCCGGATACCAGTTTGTTCTTAGCCGTTTTGCGCTCTTCGTCTGCTGAATTACCTGTCAGATATATGGACGGAATTCCCTTTTCGTTAAAGAACCGGCTCATAAACTCCGCATGCTGCACACTGACACAAAAGCCAAGGCCTTTGACAGCGTCTATATCTGTCACGTAGCGAAGAAGCGACGCAATAATCATATTCGCCCGCTTTTCAGCCGCCATGCCGCTGAAGGTGTAGACCTTTGTCAGTTCGTTTTTATCATATCCACCGGCGGACCACTTTAAAGTGTCAAGATCGACCGTATCCGTCACGCCAAAATACTGGAATGGGCTAAGCAGCTTTCTGTCAATGGCTTCCGGAAGGCGGATCTCCGCAGCAATTCGATTATCAAAGTACTTCAGGATATTTTTACCATCCATTCGTTCCGGCGTAGCCGTCAGACCAAGGAGGATCTTTGGTTGATAATACTCCAGAAGTTTTTGGTATGTCGGAGCTGCCGCATGATGAAATTCATCCACGACGATATAATCGTAATAATCTGCTGTTGTCTTGCTCGTAAACTCCTGCGCATTAAATGTCTGAATCGATATAAACAAGGCCTCCAAACTGTCCGGCCTATAGCTCCCGACAAACATATCTCCAAAATTGGCGTCCTTCAAAACCGCGCGGAAAGTGTAAAGACTCTGTTTTAATATCTCCTCCCGATGGGCTACAAACAATAGCCGGCAGGCTTCTTTCGAATGCTCTTTCAAGAAACGTTTGTAGTCAAGTGCTGCAATCACTGTTTTGCCGGTCCCCGTAGCCGCGACGACAAGATTGCGCATATGGCCGCGAACTTTTCGTTCTGCATCCAGCCTGTCCAAAATTTCCCGCTGATAAGAATACGGCTGAATATCCAGCGTGTACAGTTCCGGATTATTTGTGTCGAAGTATTTTTCAGCTTTTAAGGCTTTAGTGAGATACGTTTGTTTGTCTTCTGTGTATTCTTCAAACTCACTGGAATTCCAATAGCTCTCAAAAGTCGCCGCGATCTTGTCGATCGTCTCCGGCAGATCAGACCGCGCTACTTTGACATTCCATTCCAGCCCACTCGAGATCGCAGCATTCGAAAGATTGGACGATCCCACATAAGCCGTTGTGAAGCCGGTATTTCGATAAAAAACATACGTTTTTGCATGCAGACGCGTACGTTTTGTATCATAACTAATCTTTATCTCTGCACCCGGAAGCTTCCGCAATTCTTCAACCGCTTTCACATCCGTAGCACCCATGTAAGACGTCGTAATGACTCGCAGCTTTCCTCCGTTCTTTGCAAATGTCATAAGCTCATCTATGATGAGCCGAAGGCCACTCCACTTGATAAAAGAAACCAGCATATCGATCCGATCGCTGGAAATGATCTCTTTTTTCAGTTCAGAATACATCTGCGGCTCATGAACCGCACCGGTAAAGAGGCTCGTCTGTGCAATGGAGGTTTCCGGCCGGATCAACTCTGCTTTTTCATTGACTGTCTGAATCGTATTCTGACGGTCCAGAACAGCAAGAAGCTGCTCAGCCCTTTCTGCCACGGAAGCCGTCTCGTCTTCCTCGGCTTCATCCCATGAGAGCGTCTGAATAACGCGATTTACTAATTGGATCTGATCCTTAAGGTCACCGCCCCTATCTTTGAGCTGTGTAAGCTGCTGCTCGGTCACCTCAGCAATATATTTGGAAAGCACTTTTGCGGCTTCCGCATCATCGATCGCTGCGGTCTGTACCAACTTATTGGAAACAGATATATCTTTTTCCAGGCCATTACTAATTATCTGTTCATACAATCCGTTTTGAAGCATTTTACGTCTCTCCGGCTTTATCAATGTAAAACTATTTCAATCAAAGGTCTTGTTAAACTGTTATATCTAAATTTTAATAAAGGCACTATAAATAGTAAATACTGAGGGGATGAATCTTTTATGAAGAAGCTGTTCAACCCGTCGACCTGAAGAACAGGCGAATTTCTCGAAAAGCCGTCCAGATCATAATACTCCGCCATTTTGAAAACCCCCTTGACCCCAACGCAACGTCATAGTTTATAGTAATATCCGTAAGGAGGCTTCCCAAAATGACTAAAGCTATGATGACCGTCCACGAAGTGAGCAAGCTGACCGGCATAAGTGTCCGGACACTGCAATACTACGATAAGATTGGGCTCTTCCCGCCCGCGGAATACACCGAGGCCGGGTACCGGCTCTATGATGAAGAATCACTCGCCCGGCTGCAGATGATCCTGCTTTTCCGCGAGCTGGAATTCCCCCTCAAAGATATCAAGGGGATCATCGACAGCCCGGACTTTGACCGGAATAAAGCGCTGGAACAGCAGATAAAACTCTTGGAGATGAAGAAGGCTCACACCGAAAATCTGATCCTTCTCGCCAAAGGCATGAAGATGTTAGGAGTAAAAAGTTTGAAACAGAGAGGTAGCGGGTAGAGAAATAGTAGAGGGCATAGTTAATAAGCCTCCCGGAGGCGGCTTCAAAAAA
>CADBMM010000262.1 GCA_902795795.1 uncultured Lachnospiraceae bacterium
AACCGGGGACAATGACAGGCCTTTTTTCAGAAGAGGGATGAATTCTTCCTCATTTTCGGCAAATCCTCCTCCGGTGCCGCCAAGGGTAAATGCCGGCCTTAATACCACCGGATAATGTATTCGGCTTACGACTTCAAGGCCTTCGCTTACCGACAGGGCGATATCTGAAGGCAGTACCGGTTCGCCAAGCCCGGCGCACAGTTCTTTAAATAGCTCTCTGTCTTCGGCCTGCTCGATACTGGAGCTTTTAGTGCCCAGCAGCTCTGTACGGCATTCTGCCAGGACACCTTTCTTTTCAAGCTGCATTGCAAGGTTAAGTCCTGTCTGTCCGCCAATTCCCGGAAGGATCGCGTCAGGGCGCTCATAACGGATTATCCTGGCAATATATTCAAGAGTAAGCGGCTCCATATATACCTTGTCCGCAACAGAGGTATCTGTCATGACCGTCGCCGGATTGGAATTGCATAAAATAACTTCGTAGCCTTCTTCTTTAAGAGCCAGGCAGGCCTGTGTGCCGGCGTAATCGAATTCCGCCGCCTGGCCTATGACTATGGGGCCGGAGCCAATTACAAGGATCTTTTTTATATCGGTTCGCTTAGGCATTTTTATTCTTCCTCATCATCATATCCGTAAATCTGTCGAATAAGCAGCTGCTGTCATGCGGTCCGGGAGAACTCTCGGGATGATACTGTACGCCGAAGATCATGTTTTCTTCTGAAGCGGCTCCTTCGACAGTGTTGTCCAGCAGGTTGATATGCGTGACTTCTAGTATGGTTCCGGAAAGGCTCTTTTCATCAACGGCATAGGAATGGTTCTGTGAGGTGATGGAGATCTTTCCGGTATTCAGATCCTTTACAGGATGATTTCCTCCTCTGTGACCGAACTTCAGTTTATATGTCTGAGCGCCGCAGGCCAGAGCGATTATCTGATGTCCGAGGCAGATGCCGAAAACCGGATATTTCCCAATAAGAGACCTTATGGTATTTATCGTTTCCGGTACATCTGCAGGGTCGCCTGGACCGTTCGATATAAAGACTCCGTCCGGCTTAAGGGCAGCTATCTCATCAGGCGATACGTTATAGGGCAGTACAGTCACTGAACATCTTCTGCCAAGCAGGGATCTTAATATATTCAGCTTCATGCCGCAGTCTATGGCAGCTACGTGGAAAAGCTCGTGATCCGCAGGATAAAACCTTGCTGTTTTGCTGCTTACGCGCGGGACAGCGTCTGTGGGAAGAGGAGTGCTTCTGATGATATCAAGACCTTTCTCCAAAGGGCAGGAGATGTCCGTTATAAGCACTCTCTGGCAGCCGTTATCCCTTATAACTCTCGTGAGCTTCCTTGTATCTATACCTGAGATCCCGGGAATGCCGTATCTTTCGAGAACCGTTTCAAGCAGGTCTTCGCATCTGAAGTTGGATGGTTCTTCGCAGTATTCGCGGACTATGAGAGCGCCTATGGACGGTGTTTCCGTTTCGTAGTCATCAGCAGCACAGCCGTAATTACCGATAAGCGGATATGTCATCACGACCGCCTGATATGCATATGAAGGATCGGAAATGATCTCCTGATATCCGGCCATGGATGTGTTGAACACAAGCTCACAGATCTTTTCGGTTTTGGCGCCGAAGCCCCATCCGTAATATTCCTGTCCGTTTTCAAGTATCAGTTTTCTGTCGAATTTTTCTGTTGTCAGGTGCATTGTTTAATCCTTTCCGACAGCTTGAGTTCATATCTGTCTTTCCTTGTATCGATCGGGATCGGAGTCGGGTAGGGGCCACCGAAGCATGCGTTGCAGAAGCCGCAGCCCGGGGCAAGCTCGGAGAGCCTTTCAGGTGGAAAATAGCCGAGCGAATCAGCTCCGATGAGTTCTGATATTTCCGGTACGGTGTGTCTGCAGGCAATAAGATTTTCCTCGGAATCTATATCCGTTCCGTAGTAGCAAGGGTGTATGAAGGGCGGAGAGGAGATGCGTACATGCACTTCTTTAGCACCGGCTTCTTTAAGAATACTAACTACGCGTCCCATGGTGTTGCCTCTGACTATGGAGTCATCAACAAGAATTATACGTTTTCCTTTCACAGCCGAAGATATGGCGGAAAGCTTTATGCGCACGCCTTCAACCCGCGATTTCTGGCCCGGGGATATAAATGTCCTGCCTATGTATTTGTTCTTAATAAGGCCTATTCCGTATGGTGTTCCCGATCTTCTTGAAAATCCGAGAGCTGCATCAAGCCCTGAATCGGGAGCTCCTATTACAAGGTCGGCGTCTGCCGGATGAGTTTCAGCCAGGATCTCGCCGGCTTTAAGGCGGGATGAATGAACTGAGATGCCGTTTATTACCGAGTCCGGGCGTGAAAAATAGATATATTCGAAGATGCAGAAGCTTTCCTTCTTTTTTTCACAATGGTCTTTTATGGACCGGATCCCGTCAGGACCGAATACTATGATCTCTCCGGGTCTTACGTCCCTTACAAACTCACAGCCTACGGCCTCAAGAGCGCAGCTTTCCGAGGCTGCGATATATTTTCCATCTTTTGTTTTACCTATACATAAAGGCCGGAATCCGTAAGGGTCCCGGCAGCAAAGCATCTTCTGCGGGGACATGATAACAAGTGAATAAGCTCCGTCCAGAGTATACATTGCCTTGTTCAAAGCCTCCTCAACAGAAGCGGAGTGAAGTCTTTCCCGCGTGATGATATATGCTATCGTTTCTGAATCGCTTGTGGTATGGAAAATGGCTCCTGAGAGCTCCAGTTCCCTTCTAAGTTCGGCAGCATTCGAAAGATTGCCATTGTGGGCCAGAGCCATACGGCCTTTTAAATGATTGACCTCTACAGGCTGGCAGTTATTACGGTTCGTGCCGCCGGTGGTTCCGTAACGTACATGGCCGACAGCGATATTTCCGTCCGGGAAACGGGAGAGCAGCTCATGAGAAAAAACCTCCTCCACGAGTCCCAGATCCTTGTGGGCAGAGAAAATACCGTCATCGTTGATAACGATGCCGCAGCTTTCCTGCCCTCTGTGCTGCAGGGCATACATTCCGTAATATACAGTTTCGGCAAGCTGACAGCGCGCAGGCGAATAAATGCCGAAAACGCCGCATTCCTCATGAATGCCCATCTGATGCCTCCTTCTTTTTCAATGCAGCCCCGATGAAGCCTTTGAAGAGCGGATGGGGTCTGTTCGGACGGCTCTTGAACTCGGGATGGAACTGAACGCCGATGTGAAAACCCGCGTCTTTAAGCTCGATGGCTTCTACAAGGGTGCCGTCCGGTGAAATACCGCATAAGCTCATGCCGGCATTTTCAAATGCCTCACGGTATTCGTTGTTGAATTCATATCTGTGACGGTGACGCTCCGATATAAGAGAAGCGGAGTAGCAGTGCTCCATCAGGCTGCCGGTTTTTACCGCGCAGGGATATGCACCAAGCCTCAAGGTCCCGCCCTTGTCTATATCATTGCTCTGTCCAGGCATGAAATCTATTACCTTATGAGCACATAGCTCATCGAATTCTCCGGAGTTGGCATCTTCTATGCCCAGTGCGTTTCTGGCAAATTCTATTGCTGCGATCTGCATTCCAAGGCAAATGCCGAGGTAGGGAATATCGTGCGATCTGGCATAAGCGGCAGCCGTTATCATTCCTTCTATTCCGCGGCTTCCGAAGCCCCCGGGCACGATGATGCCGTCAAGGCCGCTGCAGATCTCATGAATGTTTTCGGATGTGATCTTTTCAGAATCTATCCACGTGATATTAATATGCGCGTTATGAAAATACCCTGCGTGACGCAGCGCTTCTGCCACGGAAAGGTAAGCATCGTGCAGCGCCACATATTTTCCAATAAGGCCAATATTCACGCATTTTTCGCGGGCTTTTATCGATCTCACCATTTCAGTCCATTCGGTGAGGTCTGGATCTTTTGCGTTTATGCCAAGTTCCCTGCAGACCACAGCTGAAAAATCTGATTTTTCAAGCATGAGGGGAGCTTCATAAAGCACCGGGAGAGTAATGTTTTCTATTACGCAGTCGAGCTTAACGTTGCAGAACATCGATATTTTCTGAAAAATGGATCTTTCCAGTGGTTCGTCGCAGCGGAGCACAATAATATCCGGGTTGATCCCCATGCCCTGAAGCTCCTTTACGGAATGCTGAGTCGGCTTGGACTTGTGTTCTTCGGATGCGTGCAGATAAGGCACCAGGGTAACATGAATAAAGAGGCTGTTTTCCCGGCCGGTCTCAAGAGAGACCTGCCTGACCGCCTCTATGAATGGCTGCGATTCAATGTCGCCTATAGTGCCGCCGATCTCGGTGATAACCACATCCGCATCGGTATGTCTGCCCACCCGGTATATGAATTCCTTGATCTCATTGGTTATATGAGGTATCACCTGTACCGTGGAGCCTAAATATTCCCCGCGCCTTTCTTTATTGAGTACGTTCCAGTAGACCTTCCCTGTAGTGAGATTGGAATATCTGTTCAGATCTTCATCGATGAAACGTTCGTAATGGCCGAGGTCCAGATCCGTTTCGGCTCCGTCCTCAGTGACATATACTTCACCGTGCTGATATGGGCTCATTGTGCCCGGGTCCACGTTTATATAGGGATCCAGCTTCTGAGCGGCTACCTTCAGGCCTCTGGCCTTTAAGAGGCGGCCGAGAGAAGCTGCGGTTATTCCCTTGCCAAGGCCTGACACAACGCCGCCTGTTACGAAAATGTATTTTGTCATCAAAGCACACCCCCTTTATTATTTACCGCTGTCGCCGTAGTTAGAAAGCACACGAGCCGAAGGATCGTTCACATCACAGCCTTCCCAGGATCTGTTAGGCATCCAGAAATCTTTTATCATTTCTCCCTGTCCCGGGTAGTATTTTTCGAATATATCCCTGTAAAGAAGAGACTCTTTTGTGAAAGGCTGTGCGTGGACATATTTAAGGCATTCTTTTTCAAATTCTTCATCCGTATATTTTTCTTCTGCGTATTCCTTTAAATAATCGACCATGGAATGGCCTACCGCGTCCGAAAAGGCAGCCTTTTCTCTCCATAGGATCTCATCAGGCAGATAATCAAGGCCTTCGAAAGCGTGGCGCAGCAGGTATTTTCCCTTTCCGTACTTATTCATCTTTATTTCGGGATCGACAGACATCACATAACTTACGAAGTCCAGGTCGCCGAATGGCACCCTGGCCTCAAGAGAGTTGACGGAAATGCATCTGTCTGCCCGCAGTACGTCATACATATGCAGCTCGAAAATACGCTTTTCGGCTTCTTTCTGGAATTCTTCGGCCGAGGGAGCGAAGTCGGTGTATTTATATCCGAAAAGCTCATCGGATATCTCTCCGGTCAGGATGACGCGTATATCTGTATTTTCGTGGATCGCCTTACATACCAGATACATGCCCATGCTGGCGCGGATCGTTGTGATATCAAAGGTGCCAAGCATTTCTATAACTGTTTCAAGAGAAGAGAGGACCTCCTCCGGGGTCATATAGACCTCGGTATGATAGCTTCCGATATATTCCGCGGCTTCCCTTGCGTATTTCAGATCTATGGCGTCGCCTGTCATGCCTATAGCGAAGGTGCGGATCGGATGATCGCTTTGTTTTTGCGCGATTGCGCAGACAAGGGATGAATCAAGTCCGCCGGATAAAAGAAAGCCGACCTTTGCATCCGATACAAGACGCTTTTCAACACCTTTTATCAGCTTGTTCCTGATATTGGAGCATACTGTTTCAATATCGTCATGGCAGACAGTATCCGCATGGGCAATATCTGAATATCTGAAAAATTCACCGGATCTGTAATAACAGCCGGGAGGGAAGGGCATTATCTTATCCGAAAGCCCGATGAGGCTTTTTGCTTCGCTGGCGAAGATGATAGTGCCGTTTTTGTCATAGCCGTAGTAAAGCGGACGTATGCCTATCGGGTCCCTGGCCGCGATGAATTCGTCCTTGTCTTCGTCGTAGATGATGCAGGCGAATTCGGCATCGAGCATGGGGAACATTTCGATTCCGTATTCCATGTACAGCGGAAGCAGTATTTCACAGTCACTGCCGCTTTTAAATTCATAACCCTTCTGAATAAGAGCCCTTTTTGTATCTTCAAAGCCGTAAAGCTCGCCGTTGCATACAACGGAGCTTTCGCCCAGGGAGAAGGGCTGCATTCCTTCAGGGTGCAGCCCCATGATCGAGAGCCTGTGAAAACCGAGGAGACCACTTCCGGCATTCACGATCCTCGTATCGTCCGGTCCTCTGGACTTCGTTCGGCCAAACGCCGTAATAAAATCCGCGTAATTGATTGGTTCACCGCAATAACCTATGATCGAACACATATCGTCTCCTTATACTTATTCAACATCCTGAAGTGCCGCGAGGTTTTCTTCTCCGGTACGTACCTTAACGACACGGTCTACTCCGTATACGAAGATCTTTCCGTCGCCGATATGGCCGGTATAAAGGGTCTTCTTCGCTGTCTCAATGACTGTATCTACCGGGATGCTTGCGACAACGACTTCGAGTTTGACTTTCGGAAGAAGAGTAGCGTCCATTTCAACGCCTCTGTATCTTTCCCCGGCTCCCTTTTCTATGCCGCAGCCCATGACCTGGGTGACCGTCATACCGGTAACGCCGATATCATTCATGGCCTTTCTAAGAGCATCGTATCTCGAAAGCTTTGCGATAATCACAACGTTGTAAATGCCTGTTGCCGTTACGTCAGGAGCTTTTGCTACATGCACGGAAGCATTGCGCATGACCTCCGATGCCTGTTCATAGTCGGATATTCCGAGATTGGTGTTTTCGTTGACGCTCATGGTCATGGTGTTGGATATATCCATTATCGAGAAGCCC
>CADBMM010000263.1 GCA_902795795.1 uncultured Lachnospiraceae bacterium
GTGTCCCAGCGCGGGAGACGAATACTGATATAAAAGTATTTCTCCGCATGTGGAACAATACTGACCTTCTGTAAGGCCGACTTCTTCACAGGTGGCTTCCTTCGCGGGCATGGTCGCAACTGTGTGGCCTGTCGCGGGGATCGCCTGTGTGAATGGAGTTCCGCATGTCTGGCAGTGATACGTTATTACGCCATCCGTCGTGCAGGTGGGCGGTGTTGTAACTGTTCCCCAGTCCCAGTTGTGGCCGGTCGCGGGTATTATTACAGTCTCCCGCGATAATAATTGGCCGCAGAACATGCACCACGCAATATTTTCATATGAACCGTTCTCAGTACAGGTGGGTTCTATTCTGTTTATTCCATATCCTCTGTCTTCATGATGTTTGCCGTCGTAGCTGTCAGGACATTCCGGATGATCTCCATCGGCTCTTGCAATTGGCGGAAATGCAAATACCATGACTGCCGCAAGCAGGATGCCGATCAATTTTAACCATGTCTGCTTCATCTTTATCCTCCTTCAGAAATCTATTCCCAGATCTTTTTCTCCATCCGGTCATCCTCGTGGACGACCAGCCCCAGCACCCTGGCATTCACCGCCAGGTCTACACGGCTCTTATAGCCGGTCTTTGCAAGCATGTTCTCAATGTGGCGCTTGACTGTATACGGAGAGAGATGCAGATCTTCCGCTATCTCCTCATTCGTCAAATTGCGGGTCAGATCCCGCAGCACCTCCAGTTCCCTCTCCGAGAGATCGTATTTCGATATCTCACCAAAGTCCGGATTCGGCGGAATGCCCGGATAGACCGATTCACCGTTCATCGTGCGGTCCATTACCTCGGTCAGCGGGATTTCGGAATATTCCTTGAACCAGAAGCTGTCGATCCTTGCTTTCTTCGCCTTCTCAATCCATCTGGCTTCAGCTGTTGAAGTGGTCAGGATGATCCTTATCTGCGGGTGATTGCTCTTGATAATTCTGGCACAAGTCAGGCCGTCCAGCCCGTATTTCATCATTACGTCCATGATCACCAGATCGACCGGATGCTCCATGCACCAGGCTATTGCCTGTTCGGCATTGGCAAGGGAGGCGGCCAGCTCGTAGCGCTTTGCCATCTCTACGTGGATCTCGAAGAAGCTCCTCGCCACATACTGGTCATCTACGACCAGCACTTTAATCTTCTCATTCACATAGGTTTACCTCGCTTTCCGTATTTTTGGGAAAAAGGTATAATAACCCCAACACTAACTGATATATAATTATTATATGGAATTCGGGAGGAATCTGTCATGGGCCGAACGGCCCATTTTTGTCAACTTTTTTCAAGGGGGGGTGACTCCACGGCAAGCCGCTTCAGCAGACTTTTGGCAAACAAACCATAAGTTTAAAATCCGGAGACGCTGCTGTCTGCATCGTCCCATTCTCTTTTTCCACGAGCACCCTGAGAGACTTAAGGCCGCCGGTTTCCCGGATCGGCAGGGCAGGCGCTTCGCCGTTGCTTTTCAGAATATATGAAATCTCTCTATCTGTACTTTGAATATTGACCGAAATCTGATCACCGTTTGCGTGCTTGACGGTATTGGAAGCACATTCGCTGATTGCAGCGGCCAGGATCATCCGGAACGGATCTTTTGCCGGGATAATACCGGTGATCACTACGTCCACACCGATGGCCTCCGCCGTTTCCAGCGCGTCGGCAAGCGGGTCTCTTGCGGTATCGTCTTCCTCGTATTCACGCAGAAGATAGGTGTTGGTATTTTTCAGCGCCTGCAGCAGCTTTTCTTCATCAAAAGAAGACGGATCCTGCAGGTAATGCCTGCTCTCCAGGAGCACGTTCCCGACCTCATTATGTACTGCCATACGGGCCGTAAGAAGCTCCTGAGCGATGATGATCCGATCCGCCTGCTTGTTGTATATATCCAGACGCATGTGAATGTCCCGAAGTTTGCTGTTCTTTTCTTCCAGTTCCCTTGTGATCGCCATCTGTTCGGTAACATCCGTAGCCGTGAGCTGAGTACAGTTTTCGCCTTCCACCTCAAGTTTTTCATACGTCAAATGCCAGGCGGAACCATTGGAAAGTGAAAGCTGTGCACCTTCTTCGGATGCTTCAAATGTCCGGAATGTGTCAGGATCAGTGAGGCCTTTGCCTGTCAGTGTATGGGAAATCTCGTTCATAACAAGATTGCAGAACAGCACTGTCCCATCCGCTTTTCCATAGGCGATCCCCACCGGAAGCATATCCATGGCCTCCTTGACGCTCTGAAAAGTCGGATGATCATTTTTATATCGTACCAGATCCCGCAAAAAAATAATAAGAGCCAGGCTGAACAGGATCTCAATAATGATCATAACGGTAACCGATAGCGATCCGAAAGCCGCCAGGACTGCAGGACGCACTCTCGCCCCGTCAGGATGATCATGCTCCCAGCAGATATCCAGCATCGGCATATAAAAGACAGCGGCTGCAAGAACAAAAAACAGGATATTCAAAAACCTGACCCGGCTGCTTCTTTCGTCCCAGAAAGAAGCTAAGATCAGGATCAGCTGTGTTGTTAAAATCAGCAGGAGAACCGTCATGAGCGGTTCACATACAGGTGTAAACAGAGCTTCATGGATCGTCATAACGTTTCACCGTCCTTTCCTGCGGAGATATCTATATAAAGGACATCCTCGCTTCTTCGGAACAATACCGGCAGAACGCTTTCTGATGTATCCGGCTGACTTTCCGTTTCCGCAGCAAGACGCAGACCGTTCCCGTACCACGAAACCATGAGAGAAGAGGCCTTGCCATGCAGCTGTTCCGCGATCGTTTCGAATGCGTCATACAATGCAATGACCTCTCTTGAGGATGTCTGTTTTTTCTCCGGTCTTTGCACAGTCGTTTGAAGCCCGGCCAGCGTCAGATAATTCGCCGATTCCTGCAGGGCAAGGAATAGCTCGTTCAGGTTCAGCCTGTCGTTTTCTGCTTCCAGGAGAAGGAGGTTTGTCTTTCTTTTAACATAAGCGTTTAAGATGGAAACACGGGCGATCTTTTCTTTGAAGTCTGCAGTTCCGGGAACCGCCTCATTCAATATCTGCGTGATCCTTTTCTGGCAAGGATAAAGCTCTTCGGCTATCTCATGATAGATCCGGTGACGGGACTGCAGATAGGCATCCTGCTCCTTTTGTTCTGTTTCAGCCCGGATCAGGTCGTTTTCATGTTCGATCATCTCATTGGCTTCCACAAGATGTTCCTGTACCCGGTGTACGGCGCTTTCATCCTGTACCCAGAAAGCATAACCTGCCCGGATCGCTTTCCAGCAGAGCTTATGATCCGGAGTCAGTGAACATGGCGACATGGGGACGCTTATTTTGTCACGCGCAAGGCGTGACAAAATAAGCGTCCCCATGTCACCTCCGGTAAATACTGCATCCGTACAATATACAGGCCTGAATGCTCTGTCTGTGATAACAGAAGGGATCTGCAGCTTTTTGAAGAATGCGGAATAGTTTTCGTTATAGGGAATCAGGCGATAACGGATGCAGATTTCGAAAATACCCAGCATGCAGAAAATATGGATCTCAGGAATATTGTAAATGTGATAACCGCCGGGAATCCGGTCAAGAACCAGAAGGTTCAGAAGTACGAGACCGACCCACAGAATGACGATAACGGTAATGAGCCGTATGACCTTTTTCGGCATCTGCCCGGATGCGCGGTAAAGCAGAATGAGCCCCGAAATCGTTGCCAGGATCATCCATGCATACATTGACCAGAAGGCGGGGCCATAGCTATAAGTGCCTGTATTAATAACAAACTCCGAAAGCCCGACCTTGGGAACATAGACCAGCGAATGGATATCGTTGGTCATTGCCATAAGAGCCATGATCCCTGCCGGTATCAAAACCAGGCGCTCATCCCACTTTCTCTTATCCTGCCAGCCGCGACGTATACGGATACAGGTCATAAGGAAAAGAGCCGGGATCAACATCTGCGGAATCCAGTAGGCGAGAACGGCGTACCTCTTGGCAATAACGCTCACCGCAAAGCGGTACTTGAAGATCCGGACCAGTATATACAGCAGCATCAGAAGCGCCGCGCTGAGGATGCTTTTTCTGGCAGAAGAAGGAAGAAGCCTGACCCGGACCGCCTCGATCCAGAACAACATAAGACCGATATAAATCAGATAGTTTGCGCAAGTCATCAGTGTACTTTGTTCAGAACCGGGCAGATGGCTGATAAGATTGGCGACTCCCGCTATCAGAAGAAAGCCGATAAACAACCAGGTGTTTTTATTCTGTTTTGTCATGGCCGTGTTCCTTCTTTCGCGCGGACTTATTTCAGTGTCATGATATTCTTCCGTCTTTTCGTTTTTTATCTGTTATCGACGCGTTCGGGATACATGTCGTGCATGCTCAGTCTCTGCCATGCCACCTCTTCCCATTTCGTGCCCGGCTTTCCGTAATTTGCGTAAGGA
>CADBMM010000264.1 GCA_902795795.1 uncultured Lachnospiraceae bacterium
AAGTATAAGTTCAACGAAGAGATTTATGAGTCTTATGAGGCTCTTGAAAAAGCCATCTCTGACTTTGCTGCTGACACTTATGACGATTTTCTTGATGACTGTTATGAAGAAGTGGTTGTCGGCGGCTTTGCTTATCCGTATTCGATGGTGTTTCGCAGTGTTGATGAGATCGCATATCGATGCGGCTTATCAGATTATGAGGACTACCTGTTTCAAGATGTCGAAGAAATCGAAGATGATGAAGATGAATAATCGCCGAAAGCTGAATCTGGCAAGGGTGCCAAAAGGCATCCTTGCCCTGCCGCTTGTTGTATCAAAAGAAAAAAGGAGTTAATCATGTATAGAGAAAAAACTATAGGGAAGATAAAACGCGCTATTAAACGCTCGCCCGAGAGAGATAAGGTTGAACTTTTCAATATATATTGCGAACAGAACAATTTTGATGATTACATCGATAGCATGGAAGAAATGGACAACTACTTAAGGGGTCAATACGATATCGTTGAAGCGATTAGGGAGCTGCACAACGTAAACTTTAATGATGAGTATATGAGCTATGACGAGTATGGGCAGCCTTACACCCTCAGCAAAGCCGAAGATCATGGTGCATGGGATTTGGACAAAATGGCAAACTTCATGCTAGATTCCGGGTGCGAAATCTGGGGCGAGGAAATTAACGATTTGATATGGAAATATCAAAAGTATCTGGAACTTATGGAGGACGAAGAAGAATCAGAGGATGAACAGTAATCCGTAAGGACTGAGTATAGCACACTAGGAAGTCACCTCTTTCTGGTGCAAGATAAGCCTCTCTATTAAGTTAGTCGTTTATACGCGAAAATTAACCGTATAAACGACTAACAGACAGTAGTACTTACCAGAGAGGCTTAGCCAGTACCAAGAAGATATAATAAAGATAAGGAGGGATGCAAATGGAGAAAATCAGATCATTTACCGGAAAAAACAGGTTCCTCAGCAATTTCTACGCAGCGCCTGTGACTATTGACGGGATCACCTATCCAAACAACGAATCGGCGTTCCAGGCACAGAAATGCAAGACGACCGAAGAGAAAATGGAGTTTGCTGCGATCACCAATCCAAGCGTTGCCAAACGCAAAGGTAAGAAGGTTTCCGGACTGGATGTAACGCTTTGGAACTTCGCAAGAACAAGAATCATGAAAGAAGTGTGCCTGGCGAAGTTTACCCAGAATCCCGATCTGAAGGAAAAGCTCCTTTCCACAGGCGATGCAGAACTCGAGGAAGGCAATGGATGGAACGACACCTTCTGGGGAGTCAGCAATAAGACCGGAAACGGCAAAAACCATCTAGGCAAAATCCTGATGGAAGTTAGAGAAGAATTATCAAAAGAAGAAAGAGGCCAATGATCCGGCCTCTTCTTTAGTCATCACACCAACCGAAGCATTCCCAACCCAAGTAAATGTAGCTATTGCTTTTTTCCTTCCTGGATTGATTTTTCTGCTTGGCTGTGTTGGCAGCATTAGCTCTGAAAGCCTTGTTGTTCGGATTATGCTGATTGGCATAATCGTTCAGCTGCTGCCTGGTATGTGTCTTTCCCGACACCTTCTTTGCCATGTGAGACTCCTTTCTACTTCAAGACCGGCGTCAAACACTGCGTTGCTGAATCGGATGATTGAGCCCGGCATTTTCATAACACACGCCTTACAAGAGCAAACCGGACAGCCGACCACCTAAGAGTCATCTTTAAGCCTCATACCGACAAAATACGGGCGTCTGTATCATCGGTCGAACTTTTGCTTCTTGCTATTTTTGAAGTTAAGGAATATTCCGTATATTATCTGCCCGAAATAATCTATGGAATGGTTCAAATATATTGTAAATTATCTTCATTCTGTTTGGCCAGTATAATCTAATGTATCGTTTTTTAGCTTAAAGAAAGGAAAAACAGAAAGGAGGAATTAATGGAGAGCAAAAACGCAAAACACATTGCCGTGATTGAGGCAGAAACAAAGTCGGAATTGCTGAGGAAAGTAAACGACGCGATTGATGCTTATGGAATCGATGTGATTCACTACAGCATCGAAGAACAGATTGACTTGTATGACAATTCGATCTGAAGCATGGAAATCTTTTTCCAGGGACCAATGATATTCGGATATGAACTGTCCGGGGAGGACATGATTATGAACGAGTTCAGACCGGCCACAAACAAATCAAGAGGACGATAGCAGAATAGGTTTCTGCCGCCTGATTTGAATCATTGAGCGAACATAAGCTCGTTAAAAAGTTTGTTCGGATCTTAACATATGGGCTACAAGAAGAAAATAAGTCCTCAGCAGATCATCGAAGCTGAGGTTGTCAAACACCTAAATGAGATAAACCGTATAGGAGAAAGTCGCCATGACGCGAAGAAGATTGGCGAAGCATCGCCCTATATTTTTTCTATAAAAACTTTTGAGAACTATAAAGAGACTATGCTGGTCTTTGTTAAATATTGTCTGGAGAAGCATCCGGAAGTCCGTCATATTGAGGACTGTAGGAAGTATGTGCCGGAGTATATTGCCGGCATGATTGATTTCGGATACAGCAGCTATACGCAAAAGAGCCGCCTTGCCGGATTTCGAAAGTTCTACAATGATCGCTTTGAAGATGTATACACCGAAAGCAGAAAACGCAGCCGGATAAAAAGAGGAAGGACAGATACCGCCAATGCCAGGCTCTTCAATGAAGAAGCCAATGCAGATCTGGTTCACTTCTGCAAACACACCGGACTCAGACGCTCAGAACTCGAGCACCTGAAAGGTGGATGCGTCAGAATCCACTCTGACGGAAACTACTACATCGAAAACGTCATCGGCAAAGGAGGCAGAGTCAGAGACATATGCATCCTCAAAAACGATCACGAGGTCATTGACAGGATCATGAATACCCCTTCCAATCAGCTTGTCTGAGGAAAAGTCCACAGCAAGATGAATGTTCACGGATATCGCGCTGACTATTGCCAGGCATTATATGAAAGCATCGCAAGAGACACAAGTCACCTTGACCGGAAAGACCTGTACATCTGCAGAAATGATATGGCAACTATCAGATTAGATCGAGAAGCAATGAGGTTCTGTTCTGAGCAGCTCGGTCATTCAAGAATTGGCATTATTGCTTATAACTACCTTTACGGATTAAAGACTTAAAGAAAAAGGCCTTCATGGCCTTTGCTTTTTTTGATGCTAATCGTAGTCGTCTTCTCCTATATTAAAGCCGCACTTGTCAACAAAATCCCTCAAATCAACAATGTGGTCCTCAATTACAGCGTTTGCATTTTCCATCCATTCCCTATCATCGTAATGAACTATGCCTCCATCAAAAAGCGCTTTATACTCCTGAACCATTTGAAGCGCAAACTCTTCTGCATACACAAGCAGATTATTATGAACTATTTCTGAAACATATCCTTCGTCGCCTTCATCATAATTCTCATCTGCTTTTGCTACCCTGTCCTCAATGCACGTGGTAATATCATGCAACAATTCCTCATCATCAAACATTTGTTCCATATGATAAATCTCCTTCATTCACTATTAATACTACATCATTTTTTCAATCAAAGGCTTAGAAGACAAATAATCAACAGAAGGATTATCTATGGCCAAATGATATTTCAATCGCAGTGCCAGTATCATCTAATGTAATTATTTTTTACACATTGAAAGAAAGGAACGCGAAATAATTATGAAGTATTACATTTGTGAAGACATCAATGACGATGAAGTCAATTATGTCAGTGCTGCTGATGAACTCGAAAAAGATGACCTGGTAGTGTTTATGAACTACAATCAGCCGTGCCTTGCCAGAGTATTGAAGGAAATGCCTGAGCTTGAAGCAATCACCAGTGAATATCCTTGGGAGGATGCCTTAACTCATGTTTGCCTGAAAGAATACTATGAAAAGAGAAAAGCCCAGCTTGAAAAGGCAAGGCTCATCAAGCTCATGAAGGAACAGATGGAAATCCACGCTCTTGAAGAAAAGCTCAAAAAGAACGCCGAAATCAATCCTGAAATGAGAGACCTCTTCAGTATGTACAAAACAATTTGTGAGTCTGAGTGAAGAGTGGCCGGTTATGTATCGGCCATTTTTCTTTACAACAACATTGCGATTGCGTGATCCGATTAACGATAAAATGTAGATAAAGCAGATGAGGTTATAGAAGATGGATGCAGATGAAGTCAAAAAGAAGATGAAAGATGATTCCAGGTTCTGTAGATGCCTGGATGAAGAAGAGAGAATCGAAGTGATTCTTGAAGAGTGTGAAGGACGGACCGGAAAGCTCTATGAAGAAGGCTGTGTCCGATTGAGAAACGAGCTGGAAAGAATAAGAACAAAGAGAGAATTGCTCCAAATGATACGCGAAGACCAGCTTGATGCACAGATGAAAATGAAGCTGGCCCTTATCTTGTCCGGTTTGACGCAAGAAGAATCGCTTATTCTGATGAATGAGTTCATGGACAAGGAAGCGGAACGTTTCGTCATATTAAAGAAGCTCAGGGAAACAGAAAACACCAATCCATCATAGTCAAAGGCGGATTATAAAGTTCTTTTGTAATAAGTACAATCTTATGTAGCTTATTGATAAGCTATGTTTCAGTGTTTTGCATCTGGAAACGTTCATTTACCTTCTTTCGCATCTATGCGAACCATGCCGAGAGGATCAGCATGGGTACCGAATAAACGGGCAAAATGCCCGTTTTATTCAATAAAGTCGGTTATAAACGGTCGGTTGATTATTTGATATGTTGCAAATATTCCGTATTTATTAGGTTTTTCACGCTTTTTTGATACGATTCCTGTAGTTGGCACCATCTGAAAATAAAGATTCCGCGAGGGATCTTTTTTCTTGTACCCGCATTCAATCTTCTCTCCCCTATTTATATAGAGTTTTTAATTTTCCTGTGTCATACTTTTTTTAGAGGAAAAAACCATGCAATACAGAAATGATAAATACGGAAACAAGATCTCGATCTTAGGCTATGGCTGCATGCGTTTTACCAA
>CADBMM010000265.1 GCA_902795795.1 uncultured Lachnospiraceae bacterium
AAATAAAAAATAATGACTAAATGGACACAGTCAGCCAAGCGTGCGGATTTCAAGGCAATATCCGCACGCTTCGGCGTTGATCAGGTAGTTGCAAGATTAATAAGGAATCGGGATGTGATCGGTGACAGAGACATAGAGAAGTATCTTTATGGGTCTGTCAGCGATCTTTTTGCATCATCACTGCTGAAAGACGCGGACAAAGCAGCTGAAATGATCATCCGGAAGATTAAGGAGAACGCCCCGATCAGAATAGTCGGAGACTATGATATCGACGGGGTCATGTCCACGTATATCTTATATACGGCATTAAAGGACCTGGGAGCGGATGTCGATTATGCCATACCCGAAAGAATAAAGGACGGTTACGGCCTGAACGAGAATCTCGTAAGAGATGCCTTCGCTGCCGGGCGGGAGACAATAATTACCTGCGACAATGGGATCGCGGCTTTTGAACAGATAAAGCTTGCGAAAGAGCTGGGCATGACGGTGATCGTGACCGATCATCATAATATTCCTTTTGAAGAAACAGACGGAGAAAGAAGATATATAATTCCTCCGGCAGACGCCGTGATAGATCCGAAGCAGGAGGACTGTACCTATCCCTATAAGGAACTTTGCGGAGCATCCGTCGCCTGGAAACTGATGCAAAGGACTTATGAACTGCTCGGAAAAGAAATAAGGGATTTTCTTCCGTTCGCGGCTTTTGCCACCGTCGGCGACGTAGTAGATCTTTGCGATGAGAACAGGATTATAGTAAAAGAAGGCCTTAAGAGATTAAGAACATCCAATCACATCGGACTGAATGCGCTCATTGAAAAACGCAATATTGATAAGAATTCCATTGACGCCTACACCATCGGCTTTGTTCTGGGACCGTGCCTTAACGCAAGCGGGCGGCTGGATACAGCGGAACGTGCCATGAGGCTGATGATCTCGCAGAATCGTAATGAAGCCCTTCAGATAGCTCAGGAGCTGACGGATCTGAATGAGAGCCGGAAGGCCATGACGGCAAAGGGCGTTGAAGATGCCGTAAGTGCGATCGAAAGCAGTCATTTGAAGGATGATAAGGTGCTTGTCGTTTATCTCGAAGACTGCCATGAGAGCATTGCCGGGATCATCGCCGGGCGGCTGCGGGAAAAATACCATAAACCTGCCATCGTCCTTACAAAGAGCGAGGACGGGATAAAGGGATCCGGGCGTTCGATAGAAGAGTACGATATGTACGAGGAACTTTGCAAGGTAAAGGATCTGTTTTCCAAATTCGGCGGACATAAAATGGCTGCAGGAGTAACACTTGCGGAAGAAGATCCGCAGCAGCTCGGACGCAGACTGAACGAGCTCTGTACTCTTACCGATGAAGATATTGAACCCAAGGTCGCTCTCGATATGAGACTTCCTATAGGGTATATAACAGAAGAACTGATAGGACAGCTGGAACTGCTCAAGCCTTTCGGAAAAGGCAATCCGAAGCCGCTATTTGGCGAAAGCCAGCTTAAGGCTTCCGGCTGCCGGCTGATCGGGAAAAACGGAAGTGTGCTTAAAATGACTTTGACTGACAGGCAGGGCTATTGCATCGATGCTGTGTGCTTCGACGATGCAGCAGGTCTTTATGAAAAGGCATGTGAAGGCAAAGAGATCATGATTTCGTATTATCCGGGAATAAATGAATACAGGGGAAAAAAGACTTTACAACTCATCGTAAAGGACTATAATTAAACTAGCGGTATTTTTTATTATTATTTCAGGAGGATATATTAATGGCAAGAAAGATGAAAACCATGGACGGTAACACAGCTGCTGCACATGCATCATATGCATTCACTGACGTAGCTGCGATCTATCCCATAACCCCGTCTTCACCGATGGCTGAGTCTACCGATGAATGGGCAACAGCCGGGCGTAAGAATATATTCGGCCGTGAAGTGCAGATTACAGAAATGCAGTCTGAAGCCGGAGCGGCAGGAGCCGTACACGGTTCACTTTCAGCCGGAGCGCTTACGACGACTTATACTGCATCCCAGGGACTTCTTCTTATGATACCGAATCTTTATAAGATCGCAGGCGAACAGCTCCCGGGTGTTTTTAATGTAACTGCCAGGGCGATCGCAACACATGCGCTTTCAATTTTCGGCGACCATTCCGATATATACGCATGCCGTCAGACAGGCGCTGCCATGCTTTGCGAATCATCAGTACAGGAGGTCATGGACCTTACGCCGGTAGCTCACTGCGCAGCTCTTACCGGAAAAGTTCCATTCATCAATTTCTTCGACGGTTTCCGTACATCTCATGAGATCCAGAAGATCGAAGTATGGGATTATGAGGACCTCGCAGAGCTCGCTCCGATGGATGCGATAAAGGCATTCAGGGATAATGCCCTGAATCCCAATCACGCACGCCAGATGGGCTCAGCGCAGAACCCGGATGTATTCTTCCAGTACAGAGAGACACAGAACAAGTTCTATGAAGCTCTTCCCGGGATCGTCCAGCAGTATATGGACAAGATCAACGAGAAGATCGGAACCAACTATAAACTTTTCAACTACTACGGAGCAGAGGATGCCGAGCATATCATCATAGCAATGGGATCTGTCTGCGATACTATCGAGGAAACAGTTGACTATCTGAACGCACACGGATCAAAAGTCGGCGTCGTAAAAGTACGCCTTTACCGTCCGTTCTGCGCGCAGGCGCTTGTCGATGCTATCCCGAAGAGCGTAAAGCTTATTTCTGTTCTTGACAGAACAAAAGAGCCGGGTTCTCTTGGTGAGCCGCTTTATCTCGATGTCGTTGCAGCTCTTAAAGGCACTGCCTTTGAAAGCACACCTGTATTCTCAGGTATCTACGGCCTGGGTTCAAAGGACACGACTCCGACAAATATCATTGCTGTTTACAATAACTCCGAGAAGAAACGTTTCACCATCGGTATCACAGACGATGTGACATACCGTTCACTTCCCGATGGCGAGACAGTGCTTACAGCACCGGAAGGAACCACGACCTGCAAGTTCTGGGGACTTGGCGCTGACGGTACGGTAGGTGCTAATAAAAACTCCATAAAGATCATCGGCGACAACACCGATATGTATGCCCAGGCATATTTCGATTACGATTCCAAGAAGTCCGGCGGCGTTACCATGTCACACCTCCGCTTCGGAACGAAGCCGATCAAATCCACTTATCTGATCCATCAGGCGAATTTTGTGGCCTGCCACAATCCGTCTTATATAGATAAATACAACATGGTCCAGGAACTTGTTGACGGAGGAACCTTCCTTCTTAACTGCGCGTGGGATATGGAAGAGCTCGAGAAGCATCTTCCCGGTCAGGTCAAGTCCTTCATTGCCAACCATAATATCCAGTTCTATACGATAGACGGCGTTAAGATCGGTATCGCTACAGGCATGGGGCCGACCAGGATCAATACCATTCTTCAGAGCGCATTCTTCAAGCTCTCGAAGATCATTCCCGAAGAACAGGCTATCACCCTCATGAAAGAGGCGGCTCAAAAGACATATGGCCGCAAGGGCGAGGATGTCGTAAAGAAGAACTGGGCAGCAATTGAGGAGGGCGCAAAGCAGGTAGTCAAGGTAGAAGTTCCGGAAAGCTGGAAAACAGCTGAGGATGAAGGCCTTTCAATGGTCCATACCGAAACAGGACGTCCCGAGGTCGTCAAATTCGTCAACACCATCCAGAGCAAGGTCAGCGCACAGGAAGGAAATACGCTTCCGGTATCCGCTTTCATGGATTATTCAAACGGTGCTACACCTTCAGGTTCCTCAGCATATGAGAAGAGAGGCATCGCCGTTGATGTTCCGGTATGGCTGCCCGAAAACTGCTGCCAGTGCAATCGCTGCTCGATAGTCTGCCCGCATGCAGCTATCCGTCCGGTAGCTCTTACCGTCGAAGAAGCAGAGAAGCTTCCGGGAGGCAGAGCTGTAGATATGACCGGAATGCCGGGATACAAGTTTGCCATCAACATTTCAGCATTAGACTGCACAGGCTGCGGTTCATGCCAGAATGTATGTCTTGGCAAGAAGGGCGCCAAAGGCCTTGAGATGAAGCCAATCGCAGAAGGCCTCTTCCAGCAGGAAGGCTTCGACTATGCCGTAACACTTCCGGAAAAGCAGGAAGTTATCGATAAATTCAAAGTTAACACAGTTAAGGGCAGCCAGTTCAAGAAGCCGCTCCTCGAGTTCTCAGGCGCATGCGCAGGCTGCGGTGAGACACCTTATGCGAAGCTCATCACCCAGCTGTTTGGCGATCATATGTATATCGCAAACGCTACAGGATGTACCTCCATCTGGGGCAACTCCTCACCGTCCACGCCTTATACAGTAAACGAAAAGGGTCATGGACCGGCATGGTCGAACTCCCTCTTTGAAGATGCCGCTGAATTCGGATACGGCATGCTGCTTGCACAGAGAGCAATAAGAGACGGACTTAAGGAACATGTGGCACACTTTGCAGAATCCGAAAAGTCTTCAGCCGAATTAAAGGCTGCAGCTCAGGAATGGCTCGATACATTCTCAAACGGCACAAAGAATATTCCTGCTTCCGAGAAGCTTATTGATCTTATCAAAGATATTGATTGCCCGCACGCGAAGGAGATCGTGGAAAAGAAGGATTTCCTTGCAAAGAAATCACAGTGGGTATTCGGCGGCGACGGCTGGGGCTATGATATCGGCTTCGGCGGCGTTGACCACGTACTTGCAAGCGGCAGAGATATTAATATTATGGTCTATGACACCCAGGTATATTCAAATACCGGCGGTCAGGCTTCCAAGGCTACGCCTATCGGCGCTATCGCACAGTTCGCTGCAGGCGGAAAGGAAGTCAAGCAGAAAGACCTTGCTTCCATAGCAATGAGCTACGGCTATGTATATGTTGCCCAGATCGCTCTTGGCGCAGATTACAACCAGGCTGTCAAGGCTCTTGCCGAGGCTGAGGCTTACGAAGGACCGTCTCTGATCATTGCTTACGCACCGTGCATCAACCACGGAATCAAGAAGGGCATGAGCAAGGCCATGACGGAAGAAGAGCTGGCTGTCAAGTCCGGTTACTGGCATCTGTTCAGATACAATCCGGATCTCAAGGCAGAAGGAAAGGATGCATTCTTCCTGGATTCCAAGGCTCCGTCAGTTGATTATCAGGAGTTCATCGGAGGCGAGGTACGTTATACATCGCTCAAGCTTGCCAATCCGGAGAAGGCTGCAGTTCTCTTCGAAAAAGCAGAAAATGCAGCTAAGGAGAGGTACGAGTATCTCAATAAGCTGATCACTCTTTACGGTGCTGCTAAAGAGTAAAAAATAACTGATCCTACAATGGGCTGCCACATGTTTGCTTCAAAGCATATCATGTATATTTCTTAAAGAGACCGCTTCCGCTTAGTGCGAGTGACCCAGCGGTACTAAGGCTCGCCAGCTGACGCGCTCGCCAAGTACCGGGACTCGCAATGTCTCTTTCGGAAATATACATTGATATGCCTGTTCAGGCAAATAAAGTGGCAGCCTTTTTGAATAGTTAATAAAGGCGGGAATAATGGAATTTACAAAGAAACAGCTTGAGCGGTATTCACGGCAGATCGTTATGAAAGAGATCGGTGTGGAGGGTCAGGAGAAGCTGACAGAGGCTAAAGTGCTTATCATTGGCGCAGGAGGACTTGGATCCCCGGCGGCATTGTACCTGGCTGCGGCAGGCATCGGGAAGATCGGTATTGCCGATTCCGACATTGTCGGTCTGTCCAATCTTCAGAGGCAGTTGATGCATACGACAAGCGACCTCGGCAGACCGAAGGTGGAATCTGCGAAGGAGACTCTGCAGCAGATAAATCCGGATGTCAGTATTCAGACTTACAATGAGTTTATAAGCAGTGATAACATTGCTGGAATCATTGCTGATTATGACTTTGTCCTGGACTGCACGGATAACTTTGAGGCAAAGTTCCTGATAAATGATGCATGTGTGATTGCGGATAAGCCTTTTACCCATGCGGGCGTGACCGGATTTCAGGGACAGCTGATGACTGTTATTCCGCATGAGACCTCATGCTACAGATGCATTTTTCAGGCTCCGCCGCCGGAGGGAGCTGTGCCTTCGTGCGCTGAGGCCGGCATCATCGGAGCGGCAGCAGGGGTCGTAGGCTCTCTTCAGGCACTTGAAGCGATAAAATATATCACCGGAGCGGGAGACTTGCTCACAGGGAAGCTTCTCACATTTGACGCCCTTACAATGAAATTTCGTACAGTAAAGCTTCCGCCTCGCGGAAGCGGATGCGCTGTCTGTGCTAACCGATTCTGATAATACACATTTATAAAGATAAAGAGACGCATATCATGTATATTTCTTCCAGAGACCGCTTCCGCTTAGTGCGGGTTCCCCAGCGGTACTAAGGCTCGCCAGCTGACGCGCTCGCCAAGTACCGGGACCCGCAATGTCTCTTTCAGAAATATACATAGATATGCGTCGTTTTACTTTAACTAAATGATCTTTTTACAATGGCGCCGCGGCTGCAAAGCGCTCAGCCAACGATTATCGCATCTTCATCCATGCGGGGGAGCAGATCCTCCGCAGTTTCTATTATTCCGGCTTCTTTTAAGACCTCTATGGTATGAGTGCAGTTGGTCGTCACATAGAACTGCGCCATGACCTGCTCACGAGCGGGGGTGCCGTACATGCTCCAGGTGGTGGCAGGGCTGAAATACGGTCCTGCATAGTAGGCACGCATTCCCGGAATCTTGTCCTGCGGAAGATCAAGGCGGGGAGATACCATGCCGGTCAGAGTCACATAGCAGCTGCGGTCCCAGTAATCAGGCTCCAAACTTCCGGTCTGCCATCTGATGTTCCCGTCTTCAAGATCTTCTCTGTACGCGATGTAGATGGCCTCGGCGGTTTCTGCATCCAGAGACTGTTCGAGAATATTACCGGAATCCCATTTTATATCGTCGGAGTTTATGCCGAAGATATAATCGCTGACCAAAGAGGCATCGTTCTCAAGCTCGTTCAAAGGTTCTATTATCTCTATCATATCTACAGGAATATAGTAGCCTCTTGATAAGATGCTTCCGTCTTTCCGGCAGTAGGTAAAGGCCAGATACTCCAGAGGAATTCCATCGTGAAATGCCCCGCTATTGTATTCGATGAGTTCTGCTTTATGCTCAAGTATCAGTTTATGAACATCCTCGATCTTTTCGATATCTTCTTTATCTTCTTTAACGATAAGGACATTGCTGGTCAATCCGGCTGCCGAAAGTTCATCCGGGTCGGGGATGCGGTTCGTTATGCCAAATGTGTCGTTCCTTAATATGATAAAGAGTGCCGAAACACAGACTACACAGAGGGCTGCTTCGATGACCGTACGTTTTCTGAATATCCTGAAAGATTTTTTGAGCACCATTTCCACTGCGAAAAAGCTTAATAGTGCAAATATTATCAGAAGTACCAGGAACCGCGGGAAGGAAAGTATTCCCATGGATTCAATGGCGAGAGCGGCGGCTGTGCCGACTCCAAATGCTATGATCCAGCGCATAAGCGGGCGCATGAAGGCAAAGGCGCTCATCTCCTGAACGGTCTCAAGCCTGCGCTTTTTATAAAGATAAAGCGCCAGCAATGTGATAAAGCAGCAGACTATTACGTATATCACAAGCGGGATTATTCCGTGATAATGAACGGAACGAGCGAATTCCTGCATCGTTTCCTGATTATAATCCGCGGAAAGTCCGAACACGCCGGTTATAAACATTGCAGGCGAAAGTATATACTGTCGCATGTTGCCGACTGCAAGGATCCCCGAAAGTCCGAAGCCTGTCAGACTCAGGAAGGCGCGGCACAGAAGGATCATGAGTCCTTCCGCAAGATTGAAGAATGCATAAAATACCAGAGCTGCCAGGGCATGCCCTGCGAGCACACAGGAGAGTACCGCGATCACGTAGAATATGAAGAGGCAGGCAAGGGACGTAAGAAGCCAGGGAAGTATGCATCTGGCAAGGCCGGCCTCCATAATAAACGGAGCGGATATTATGGCTGCAATTACCTGCGGAGCAGCAATAAGGATGAGACCGCTGATGAAATTCGAGGCAAAAAGCTGCTTCCGGTCAACCGGAAAAGCATGGATCATGTTGCTGCTTCTTGCGGAAAACAGGTAGAAGAAGCAGGTGAATGCTCCTCCGGCGGCTGCAAATACCGGAAATATGATCAGTTGACTTGTGCTTAGTATACTTATGACCGAGTGCATGATGCCAAGTCCGTCGTCTGAATGTCTGAAGATATCGGCAAGCGGTACAGGCAGTAAAAAGATCAGTACGATCATATATATAAGGGATACCGGCCAGAACCTCTTTAAATTGGTTTTTATGATCACAGGCTTAAATAAAGATGTCTTTGATCTCATAGTCCGCACCTCCCATCTCATAAATGAATATTTCTTCAAGTGTCAGCGGCAGCATATCAGTAAATAACGGATTAGTAGCAGTAAGCTTTCTGCGGACAGTTTCCTGATCGCCTCTTACGATAAGCTCCTTCACCCTGCCGCTTGTCTTTTCGTGAAGGACATCCAAAATGCCATGGAAATCAGGTGCATCGTTTGCATAAGCAACCTGTATTTTCATTATGTTGCTTTGCAGATCACTTAATGAGTGTTCGATCATCAGCTTCCCTTTATGTAGGATGCCTACATGATCGCAGACGTCCTCAAGCTCACGCAGGTTGTGAGAGGAGACTAACACCGTCATGCCGCTTTCCGCCACATCCGATAAAAGAATGCTCCAGATCTGACGGCGCATTACGGGATCGAGACCGTCTACAGGTTCGTCCAGGATCATTAATTCGGGCCTGCAGCAGATCGAAAGCCAGAAGATCACCTGCTTTTTCATGCCCTTCGAAAGCCGTCTTATGGGCTGCTTTGTATCGATCGAAGAAAAAACTTCCTTAAGCTTTTCATACAGGGCGTGGTCGAATCCGGGGTAAAGCCCTGCGTAATATTTTTTAAGGTCTTCAGTATTGTCCTGGACATGGTAAAAAAGTTCGTCCGGTATATATGCGAAACGCTCCTTTACGGCAGCGTTTTCATAGGGATCGCTTCCGTCGATTTTTATGCTGCCGTTATCCGGTCTGTAGATACCTGTTACAAGCCTCATGAGCGTGGATTTTCCCGCGCCGTTCGGGCCGACGAGACCATAGACAGCGCCCTTTGGGACATGCATATCAAGATCATTCAGGACAACATGTCCGTCAAAGGATTTTGACAGCTTATTGATCTTTATCATCTTTAATATTCCCCCTTTCGCTGTTATTGTCATGAAGAGCAGTGATACGCTCTATAATTTCTTCCTTGCTTACGGAGAGATAAAAAAGCTCCGTCACCGTTTTATCCAGTGATCTAAGGAGTTCTTCCTTTTTTCCGGCGTTGATATCAGCCGCATCGGAGATAAAGGTCCCGCGTCCGGATATTTTATAGATATAGCCTTCATTTTCCAGTTCCCGGTATGCCCGCTGTATGGTATTGGGGTTTATAGCCAGGTCGGCTGCCAGCTCGCGGACCGAGGGAAGCTTGTCTCCCGGCTGCAGTACGCGGGTAGTGATGAGGCGGATGATATTCTCTTTTATCTGTTCATAGAAAGGTCTGCTCTCTTTGTAATTGACCTGGATCAATGAACCGGCCTCCTTTCATAATTTTCTTTTAACGTTAAAAGCATGCTGTAAGTGTATTAATACAATTAATACACTACGCACACTATAAACCGCCACTCATTATTTGTCAACATCAATTTACGAAAGTCTTACTTTTGCAAAACTGACGTTGCAGCGGTTTGGGATGTCTGTTCTTCCGACGACGGGCTTCCGCGGCCCAGGCTCTAAGGCTCTTCTCGACCGCTAAAAGCAAGGCGGCAGCTGCGGAACTCCGCGTGCGCTTTCCATTTTGCGGGCAAAATGAAAAGCTACTTGCTCCAAACATTCCTCGCTGCTCGCCTTAACGCGGTCTCGAAACCGCCAAGAGCCTGATGGCCTTGTGCAGATGTCGTCTGCCAGAAGCAGACATCCCTCCCGCCTGCCGGTCCGGATATGCATAGCTTTCAAATTAAAGCGGCGGACGGCAGATATATTCTTATGCTGTTTCCGGTTACTATTATGCGGCGACAAAAAAGCAACCACGAAATGGAACATTGGAGCGGGTGTGAGCTTCACGAATTCCTTGCTCATGCCGTGCGCGCCGCTTAAATATTGGCGCGCAGCAAAATATAAACTGCCGATCTCAGGCATGAGCAAATGGAACTGAAGTGAAGCGAAACAAGAGCGACACGTTCCATGAGGGTTGCTTTTTTGGCAGCCGTATGAAAAGCTGTAATTGCGTCAGAATATATCTGCCGATCGCCGCACGAGTTTGAAAAAAGTACCCTGGTGAAGTTGCAAGATTCTCATGCCGGGAGATTGTCATGCGGCGTTTTATGGTGATATACTAATAAAGTTAGTTTTCGGAAATATAGGATAGAAATATGTATGATCTGATACAAAGCGCCGACAAGATCGGTGCGGAATATTTAAGGGATGAATCGCGAAGCACTGGCCATGCCGAATATGCGGTATTTGCGAAGAACGAAGAAGATGTTTTAAATGCCCTGCGATTCGCTAACGAAAAGGATCTGAACGTCACGGTCCAGGGCGGACGTACCGGCCTTGCAGGGGCTGCGGTACCGTACGGCGGGCTGATACTCAACCTGTCGCAGATGGACCGGATTACTGGCATGGAGCTTCAGGACGGAAAATACATTCTTTATGCGCAGCCGGGAGTCGTGCTTTTAAAGCTCCGAAAAATGATCGCCTCAAGAAAGCTCGATACCGGGCTTTTCGATGAATCTTCACTTGGAATATACAATCGCTTTTTTACTGATAAGGAACAGTTTTTTCCGACAGACCCAACCGAGACATCGGCCACAGTAGGAGGAATGGCTGCATGCAATGCATCCGGTGCAAGAAGCTACCGTTACGGCGCCATGAGACGCCATGTGAGCAGCGTCAGGATGTTCCTTATGGACGGAAGATGCGTAAATGTAAAGAGGGGAGAGGCCTTTGCGAATGGATTAAAGGCCAGCCTGCCATGCACAGATGGCAGCAGCGTAGATTTTACTCTTCCTTCATATAAGATGCCGGAGGTAAAAAATGCTTCAGGGTATTATGCCGCCCCGGATATGGATCTTATAGATCTGCTCATAGGCTCGGACGGAACACTTGGAGTCATAGTTGAGCTGGGTCTGATTCTGGACCCGCTGCCGGAGGCAGTCTGGGGTTCCGCATGTCTTTTTGAAAGAGAAAAAGACGCTCTTTCCTTCGTGGATAAGGTGCGCGGCGAAAAGAATATAGCATCACTTGAATATTTTGATAAGGGCGCTTTAGAGATACTAAGGCAGCAAAAGGCAAACGGAAGCGCATTCGCTTCATTACCTGATGTGCCGAAACGGATAGAGAGCATAGTTTACGCCGAGCTTCACTGCCGTGACGAAGAGGAAGCGCTCGGATCGCTCCTTCGGATCGGAGAGATCGCCGAACTTGCCGGAGGAAACGAGAAAGATACCTGGGTAGCCAGAAATCAAAGCGACCTGGACGGCCTTATGTTCTTCAGACACGCAGTGCCTGAAAGCGTGAACATGAATATCGATAAGCTGAGAAAGACCCAGCCTTCGCTTACAAAGATGGGCACGGATATGTCGGTTCCGGATGATAAGCTGTTCGACGTTATGGAAATGTACCGCCGCGATATCGAAAAGACCGGCGTAAGATCGGCCATATGGGGGCATATAGGCAACAATCACCTGCATGTTAACCTGCTTCCTTCAAGCACGGAAGAGGCCGGAAGAGTAAAGGAAATGTTTAAGGAATGGGCGAAGAGCGTCACTTCAATGGGAGGCGCTGTCTCGGCCGAGCACGGAGTCGGAAAACTCAAGGCATCGTTCCTTGAGATCATGTACGGACCGGAACACATAGAAGAGATGCGAAGCCTTAAACGAACCTTCGATCCTGAATGGAAACTGGGCTGCGGAAATCTCTTTTCAAAAGGTGAGGAGGAGAAGGCATGAATATTATCGTATGCGTAAAGCAGGTGCCGTCCTCCAATGAGGTAAGACTTGACCCTGTAAGAAAAACAATAATAAGGGATTCCTCAAAAGCGGTAGCCAATCCCTTTGATGTAACTGCAGTAGAAGCAGCCGTGCAGATCCGTGAAAAACACGGGGGTACAGTTACAGCCCTGAGCATGGGGATCCCGGCGACCGAAAAGCTTTTAAGAGATGAGATCGCACGCGGGGCCGATAAGGCTGTGCTTCTTACTGACAGAGTCTTTGCCGGGGCGGATACCCTGGCGACATCCTATACGCTTGCAAAGGCCGTCAATACCCTTGGCGGAGCAGATCTGATATTGTGCGGGAAGATGGCTACAGACGGCGATACCGCGCAGATAGGGCCGGAGCTTTCGGCCTGGCTGGATGTACCGTGCGTGACAGATGTAATTGAAATAAAAGAAACTGATGACAGGCATATCGTCTGCGTCAGAAATACAGATGCCGGTACTGAGACCGTAAAGGTTGAGCTTCCTGCCGTTATAACAGTTGTAAAGAACCTGACAATACCGAGACTTCCTTCTATTGCCGGAATAAGAAAAAGCCTGGACGCTGAGGTAAGGCTCGTAAAGGCAGCTGAGCTCGGAGCCGATCCTTCGAGGATAGGTCTTGACGGGTCGCCGACCCAGGTCATACGGACCTTCCCGCAGGAGAAAAAAGGCGAGGCGGTGAAGATCGAAGCGGATAAAGCTGCCGCTGCGGTCATGGAATTATGGGAGGAGCTGTGATGGGCATTAAGATAGACAGGGATAAATGCGTGCTCTGTGAAGCCTGCGTGGCTTCATGCCCGAACGGAGCACTCTCATCCGGTGATGAGATCTGTATTGATGAAGAGAAATGCATACTTTGCGGTGCGTGTGTAAATAACTGCCCGATGGAAGCGATAACGCTGGAAAAGGAACAGGCGGCGGCAGATGAAGGCAGCAGCGGAATATGGGTTGCCGTGCAGCAGCAGGACGGCAGGCCGATACCGGCTGCGCTTGAACTGATACATAAAGCGCGCGAACTCGCTGATATAAAGAAATGTACTGTGACGGCTGTCTGTCCGGGAAAGGGATCGGGTTTTGAAAAGGAGCTTATTGAAGCCGGAGCGGATGAGGTGATATTCTGCATTTCGGAGAATATGGCGGATTCGGACGATGATGCCTATGCCCGAATTTTGATTCCTCTTATAAAAGAAAGAAACCCGGAGACCGTACTTTTTTCAGCAACGATCCTCGGACGATCAGCGGCACCGCGAATTGCGGCTAAGCTTGGGACCGGGCTTACGGCCGACTGTACGGCGCTTTCTATAGAGCCGGATACAGGACTTCTGGCACAGACACGGCCGGCGCTTGGCGGAAACCTTATGGCCACGATACTCTGCCCCGGTACGAGACCTCAGATGGCGACGATACGTCCGGGCATATTCCCGGCTCCTTTTCCGGATGAGACACGCACGGGAAAGGCTGAATATCTGCGCGCCGGAGATACCACCGGGCGCGGATTTGAAATAATCTCCGCTGAAGCGAAGAAGGAGAGCGGAGGCATTTCCGATGCCGAAGTGCTTCTGGTGGCGGGCAGAGGAATTGGATCGGCCAGGAATCTTAAAAAGGTCTTCGAGCTGGCGGAGCTTATGGGAGCAAAGGTCGGAGTATCCAGGCCGCTTATCGACATGGGCTGGGCGGAATATCCTCACCAGGTCGGTCAGACCGGTGCTACGGTCGCACCTAAGCTTCTTATAAGTCTCGGTGTTTCCGGAGCGATCCAGCATCTGGCTGGCATGGGCGGAGCAAAGACCGTTGTCGCGGTAAATACAGATGAAGCCGCGCCGATCACCAGACAGGCGGATCATGTTATCCATATGGACTGCGTGGAATTTGTCGATGAACTGACAAGGAGCTTTAAGGAACGAAAAGAACTATAAACAGCCGGGAGACATAAATGACAGAAGACGAAAAATTCATGAAAGAAGCCATAAGACAGGCTAAAAAGGCGGAAGCGCTTGATGAGGTGCCCATTGGCTGTGTTATAGTAAGGGATGGAAAGATCATTGCGAGAGGATATAACCGCAGAAATACGGATCATGACACCTTGTCTCACGCAGAGCTTCGCGCTATAAAAAAGGCTTCAAAATATGTCGGCGACTGGCGGCTTGAAGGGTGTACGATGTATGTGACTCTGGAGCCCTGCCAGATGTGTGCCGGGGCCCTGGTGCAGTCAAGAATAGATAAAGTGGTGATAGGGGCGATGAATCCTAAGGCCGGTTGTGCCGGATCTGTTATGGATCTGCTCAATGTAGATAGATTCAATCACCAGGTGGAGACCGTCAGAGGCGTCTGCCGTGAAGAGTGCTCCGAAATGCTTTCAGCATTTTTTAAGAGGCTGAGAGCGGCAAAGGCTGAAAACTGAAGCAGCAGGAGGTAAATTTAATGATACGATCTCAGAATGAAAATACTAAAGAGAATGGACCGCTGAGCATCAGTAGAAAAGCAGTGATCGCCATAGTCGTGATCGGACTGTGCATTGCTGCGTCTGTGGTCGGCTTTTTCGTTTTGGGATTCGGAAGATCACCGCTGGACAAGGTTGAGGACGCGGTCAGCAGGACAGCAGGGGCGTTGGCAAAAAGATCTGAAGTCCTGAATTTCGTTTATTCACTGCCTGGAGCCGAAAGCCCCGGAGTCAGTATTTCCGCTGAAAATATCGGAGAAATGATCGGCGATATAACCGGTGATCCTGAAGTATCTTCATATCTTGACGCCGATCTGGTCATCGACAGTGCCGTAGATACTAAAGGCAATTCTTTTGTAAGTGCGAAAATATCATCAAATGGCGAGGATGCAGTCGCCGGACTTTATAAAACGGCATCCGGTGATGCGGATGCAGCCTTTGTGGTGCCGTGGATCAGCGATGAGGTATACGGCTTTTCGATAAATACAATGAAGAAAGATATGGAGTCTTCCATACTTGCTCCGGACAGCGGAAGTGTATATGCGCTGGATGCGGATGATTTCGAACAGATCGAAGAAGCTGTTGATGTTATCCAGACGTTTAATCAGTTTATCTCCGCGGATGATCTGATAGAGCTGGCGTCTGTGATCAAGGAAAGCGACGGCACAAAGGTCGAGTTTAAAACAGGAAAAGAAAATATCACGGTCGGCGGCGAACAGCTGAGGGCCAATGTCTATAAAGGCACGCTTACCACAAAGGCACTTAAAGGCTCGCTGGATGTGGCTGCCAGATGGCTGGACAGATATTACAAGCTTTCAATCCTGGACATGACGTTCGAAGAGGCGGCCGCAAATTTAACTGATGATATTCTTGAGAATGAACTGGAACTGAAGCTTGAATTCGACGTTTATAATGGTTATCTGGTAAGACTTTGCGGATCGATAGAACCGTTTGAATTCAGTGTGGATTTCGGTCCTGATCCCGAAAAGACGGAAGTTATAAGCGCTGTTGTTTCCAGGGACGGAGATGAAGTTTTTTACGATATAGATATTTCCGGTCTTGAGAAAAACGAGATAAGCGTTTCATCAGGCAGCGGCAATGACGCCGGGATCATGGCAAAGTTTTCATATGATGATTCGGAAAACAGCTTCAGGATACAGTATGATACCGCTGATTCGAGTGCAGTCATGGCAGGAGAGATGACATTGGCTGACGGAACTTTATCGTTAACGGATCCTGTAATAACCGCCGGAGATCTTACCATGGATCTGAAAGGGCTCTCGGCGAGAATTACGGACAACGCCGCAGCCAAGAAACTTACCGAAGACTTCCCTGAAGGATATACAAATATTTTTACCGTAACCGAAGACGATGCGGACAGCGTTATGAAGAAGATCGGCGAGGCGGGGCAGATGATGTACGAGGTCATAGAAGTCGATTTCTATAATATCCTCCTTTCGATCGGAGATGCGTTAAGAGGATAGAAAATTCTGAAGATCCGGGGTAGGATGAATGTTCCTTAAAAAAGGAGAAGAAAACGTACAAAGGCTCTATTCGGGGGCTGATCTTAAAAAGCTTGTCATACCGCTCATGATTGAGCAGGTAATGCTTTCTCTCATGGGGACCGTGGATACGATAATGGTCTCAAATGTAAGCGAGGCGGCTGTATCAGGCGTATCCCTGGTAGACTCAATAAATAAACTGGTAATATACCTGTTCGCGTCAATAGCTACGGGAGGCACTATCCTTTGCAGCCAGTATCTTGGATGTAAGGACAAGGAGCGGGCCGATGAGTCTGCAAGGCAGGTGCTTATGTGCGCGCTTTTTCTGGCGCTTATAGTCATGGGCATTTTCCTTATCTGCCGTAAAGGGCTGCTGTCCCTTATCTTTGGTTCCGTGGAACAGTCCGTAATGGACGCATCTGAAATATATTTCCTGATAACGTTGTTTTCATATCCCTTCATATCGGTATTTAACGCCGGGTCGGCTCTTTTCAGAGCTTCCGGAAATTCAAGGCTTCCGATGATGGTATCTGCATTAAGCAACGTGATGAACATCATCGGGAACGCGATCCTCCTTTTTGTTGTAAAGATGGGAGCAGCAGGCGCAGCGCTGTCCACGACACTTTCGGTAGCTGCTTCGGCAATAGCGATAGTAGCTTTTTTGAGAAGGCCGGGACAGATAATAGATATCGGGCCGATCACAAAAATGCGTCCCAATATCAGAAAGATCCTCTGGGTCTTAAGGGTAGGCGTGCCGACAGGCGTGGAAAACTCCATGTTCCAGCTCGGAAAGCTCGTGGTGCAAAGTACGGTAGCCCTGCTTGGCACCGCCGCCATAGCATCGAATGCAATAATCATAGCACTTGAACTTATAAGCTCGACTGCGCCGATGGGTATGTATATAGCGCTCATAACGGTTGCGGGGACCTGTATCGGTGCGGGAAGAGTGGATGAAGCAAAATATTTTATAAAGAAATTTACGGGCTGGGCCGTTATCGTGCAGCTCGTTCTGACATGGGCGATATTTGCCCTGACTCTTCCTATATGCCAGATGGCCGGTCTTTCGGAAGAGGCCACGGAGATGACATTTGATATTATGCTGATGATAAGCATCATCAAACCGGCGGTATGGCCTTTTGCATTCGTGCCTTCAAATGGTATGAGGGCTGCCGGCGATGGAACATTCAGCATGATCACGGCCTCACTTTCGATGTGGATCGTAAGGGTCGGACTGACTACGGTACTCTGCAGGCATTTCGGCTTCGGCCTTACCGGGATCTGGCTTGGTTACATAGGAGACTGGTGCGTTCGCGCTGTTATTAATATTATCAGGTTCAGAAGCGGCAAATGGACAAAGCATAAGGTCATGGAAACTGACTCCGGTAATAATATTTGACGATTCCTGAATGACCGATCCTCTTGACAGGCTGAGGCGTTTGAAGTAGGATGTAAAGGACAAATCGTTCTGCATTGCCGAACGATTTAACTTTCTTACTTAAGGAGAGCTTATGTTTCTGGATGATCCAAAGACAAGATGCTTTTTGAGCCTTGCAAAAACTCTGAATTTTACAAAGACTGCGGAGCAGGTATTTATGACTCAGCAGAATGTAAGTCATAATATCGCAGCCCTTGAAAAAGAGCTTCAGATCCAGTTGTTCATAAGGAATACGCGTTCAGTAAAGCTTACGGATGAAGGACGTGAATTCTATGAATATATTTCAGGAGTTTCGGAAGAGCTGAATGCAATGCTTATCAAGCTCAGAAAGCAGCAGGATCCGAATAAGATAAAGTTCGGATATCAGAACTATATAGCCCACTACGGGAAACTGAAAACGGCGCATATGAACATAAGGGATAAATATCCCAACCTGACAGTTGAAGGGAGCAGATACAGCCCTGCCGTGCTTCGCAGAATGCTTGAAGACGGCGATATGGATATTATCGTCATATATAAGCGCTTTGCCGAAAATATACTGGATAAATATAACTGGATATCATTATGCACTATCGGCCAGTATTACATGTTCAGCCAGGACATGGTGCCTCCGAAAGGAGAGGATGAGCTGGAATTTATCCGCAGACAGCCGTTCATAATCGACTTTGTCGAACATGAACAGCCGGCAGACATGAACAACAGGCTTAAAATGGAATACGACCGTTACGGCTTCACCGGGAAGACCATGGTGTCTCCGGACCGTGATTCGGCATATTCCTACGCGGAGATGGGTTACGGTGTCGTTGTCGGAACGGATATCAGTGTAATGTGCGCGAACCGTTCTCTAAGGAAAGTAAAATGCAATGACGAAGAGCTGATTATCATCTGGAAAAACGATAAGAATCCTGCCATAAAAGATCTGGCCATGGCAATGCAGAAAGCTTTTGCCTCAATAAGACAATAGAATTGCAAAGGGGATATTAACAAATTTGAATTGTCAATATCCCCTTTTGTTTTGTTTCATTTTGCGAGGCAAACTATTTATGATATAAAAGGATATGTAAGAGCAACAAAGTAAACTGCGCCTGGAGGGCTTCGGGGCTGTTCCGGCGCATCAGTAAACAGGAGGGTCAATATGTCTAACAAATTCGTGCCGGAACATGAGAGCGTGACAAGTTTCAGCCTCATGGGACCGGAAAGCGGCGGCATGTGTATCGTTGATACGAATGACGGCAAGATCACCCGTATGCATCCATATCATTATGATACGGAGTATACCGAAAAGAATTGCAACCCCTGGACAATGGAAGCCAGAGGATCAACGTTTGTACCGCCGACACGCGTACTTACAACACATTTCGGACTCGGCTACAAAGCAAGAGTCTATTCACCTAACCGTATCAAGTACCCGATGAAGAGGGTCGACTGGGATCCAAAGGGAGACAGACATCCGGAAACAAGAGGTAAGAGCGGTTATGTGCGCATTTCATGGGACGAAGCAGCACAGATCTGCGCAGATGAACTTCTGAGAATGAAGAACCAGTATGGCCCGGAAGCAGTCCTTTGCGAATCCGATATGCACGGCGAAGGAAAGAACGTTTCACCGAGCCACGGCTGCCCGAACAGACTTCTTTCACTGATGGGCGGCTATACCATGCAGATGAGAAACATGGACTCATGGGAAGGCTGGTACTGGGGTGCAAAGCATGTATGGGGAAGCGAACCCGTTGGTGAGCAGAACCCGCAGGCAAACCTTATCCCCGATATGGCGAAGAACTCCGACCTGCTCCTTTTCTGGGGCTGCGACCCGGAAGTTACGCCTCTCGGATTCGGTATGCATCTTCCTTCCAGAATCTGTGAATGGTTCACCGAGCTTGGCATCGAGCAGGTTTATGTCTGCCCCGAGCTGAACTATGGAGCTGCTGTTCATGCTGACAAATGGATCCCTGTCCTTCCGAATACCGATGCTGCTATGCAGCTCGCTATCGCCTACATCTGGCTTACGGAAGGCACATACGATAAAGAGTATATCGAAAAACATACATATGGTTTCGATAAATTCACCGCATATGTAATGGGCGAAGAAGACGGTATTCCGAAGACACCGAAATGGGCGTCTGAAAAATGCGGAGTTTCACCGTGGACTATCAAGGCGCTTGCAAGACACTGGTCAAAGAACGCCGCAACTATCTGCCACGGCAACGGCGGCAGCTACATCAGAGGACCGTACTCCTCAGAGCCTGCACGTCTTGAGATCATGCTTCTTGGCATGCAGGGCCTTGGAAAACCGGGCGTTCATCAGACAAAGATGATCGAATGGAACATGTGGGCAAAAGACTTCCCGGTTCCCTTCACACCCGTTCATCCCTATCCGATGCCGCACATCGGAGATCCGCTCCGTCCCATCAAGGGCGACCTGCCGGATAACATCAACATGAAGAGGTTCACCCTTAATCCCAAACAGGAGAAGGATGTTCCGGAACTTATAGATCTGTTCAAGCAGCTTCCGCCTCCGACACAGTTCATCCCGAGATGCCTCGTTCAGAAGGCTATCGTGGACGGCCATGCCGAATGGTACGGAATGCATATGTTCTCCACCAGCCAGGTGCAGGATAAGAACAACTTCCGTCAGCCGACGAACAAATACCAGTTTGAGAAGGTCATCTATCCCAGACCGGGTCAGTCACAGGTACATATGATCTGGACAGACGCACCCTGCAACGTTACCTGCTGGAACCACGGAAACCTTTTCATTGATGCTTACAGACATCCGTCCATCGAGACGATCGTTGCACAGCATCCGTGGATGGAAAACGACTGCTATTTCGCAGATATCATCCTTCCGGTAGCTACGAAGCATGAGCTTGAAGATCTCGGAAACGACTACTCAAGCGGCGTATTCCAGTCTATCTATCACGAAGAGCCGTCCATCGAGCCGATCGGTGAGTCCTTATCTGACTTCGATGTCTGCGTAAAGGTCTGCGAGAAGCTGGGACAGGAATATGTAGACGCATACACAGGGAAGCTTACAGAAGCTGAGCGTGTAAGATACTTCTATAAGGCAACAGGCGCTGAAGACGAGATGAGCTGGGAAGAGTTCAAGAACCGTAAGGTCTTCGTCATCCCCTGCAAGCCCGACGCACAGGAAGTTCCTGCCGGATTCTATGATTTCTGGAAGGATCCTGAGCACAATAAACTGACGACACCTACCGGACTGCTTGAGTATTCTTCAAAGGATATCGAAGATTACATGGCAGATGACCCGGAGCGTCCGCCCGTACCGCACTGGGTAGAGAAGAGCGAAACTCACGACGAGCGTCTCTCCTCCGAAAGAGCTAAGAAATATCCGCTGCTTTGCATGTCCAACCACGGAAGATGGCGTGTACACGCACAGTGCGACGATATCATCTGGAACCGTGAGGTCGAGACCATGAAGATCCGCGGAAAAGACGGATATCAGTACGAACCTGTATGGCTT
>CADBMM010000266.1 GCA_902795795.1 uncultured Lachnospiraceae bacterium
GCTGACAGCCATGGTCTTCACCATACTGGGATGTGCATCCATTTTTTCCCGTTTCATCGCCATATCGAACCTTTCGACGGCGATCGCAAACTGGATCAAGGCGATGAATCTGTCCAGAACGACCGTTCTTGTTGTCATCCTGATCTTCTATATCATCATGGGTATGTTTACAGAAGTGTTCTCAATTATCCTGCTGACCATTCCTGTATTCTTCCCGATCCTGATCGGAATGTATGGTTACGACTCGGTATGGTTCGGCAATCTGGTATTGCTTCTGGTCTGCGTTGCCGGTCTGACGCCGCCTGTCGGTATGTCCATATTTATGATAAAAGGATGTATCAATGACAAGAGTGTAACGATATCGCAGATATTCTCCGGGGCACCGCCGTTTATCGTTGCGGTAATAGCGGTGATCGCATTGATAGTAATATTCCCGGATATAGCACTTTTCCTGCCGAGACTGGTATATGGCTGATCTGACAGCGTAAATTAAACTTATGATTGGGACTGCTGCATTTAAACAAATTTGAGCGACAGCTCAGGACATGCTTAAGGACTGCAGCAGTCCCTTTTAAGACAATAAGATTTTACGGAGGATAATATGGCTGAATTCGTAGTTCCTGTGCTTGCACCAAAAATGCCGAAACCGGAGAGGGAGTACCCTATCTCTGAGAGGGAAAACCTGATGCGTGCATTCAGGCATGAAAAGCCGATGTATATGCCGTTTCTGTATCAGGCGACGCAATGGTATATGCCGAGAGCATTTATGGATAATAACAGGATGCGTATGAAAGATGGGGTGGACTGGTTCGGTACTCATTACGAGTATCAGGAGTCTCAGGACGGCTTTACAGCGATTCCGCCCTATGTCATGGAAGAGGTCACTGACTGGAGGGAAGTGATCCATTTTCCGGATATTAAGAGCATGGACTGGGGGCCGGATAATAAAGATTTCGTAAGAGATGAGAACCTTGCCCTTGCTGCCCGCTGCCTGTGGCACGGAACATTTGAATCGCTTCATTTCTTTGAAGGGTTTCAACAGGCACTTATAGATCTTGTTTCAGAACCCGAAGAATGTCTGGCATACTTCCAGAGAATGACCGATTTCAAGATCGATATGGTCAATCTTCAGGCTCAGCATTATAATTTCGATTATTACTGCCATAATGACGACTGGTCGACCGCAAAGTCGCAGATGTTTTCATGCCCGACATTTGAAGAGACGCTTCTTGAGCCGCATATAAGGCTCGCGGAAGCTGTAAGAGCGACGGGAGCAAGATATATGGTCCATACCTGCGGAAAGATGGAGGCCTGGCTGCCGTACATAGTCAATGATATTAAAGCTGATGTGATAGAGATCCAGAATATCAACGATACTGACGCTATCCTTGAAAAATACGGGGATAAGGTCACGGTGGAATATTCTCCTGATTTCAATATTATGTACAACCCGAAAACAACGGCAGAGCAGGCACGTGAATATGCCCGGAGCCTTGTGGATCGCTACGGGGCGCATAAGAACAAAGGATCGGGCATCGTAATGCATATGCATGGGAATATACCTGAGAGTTATTATGCTTTTGAGGATGAATTGTATAATTACAGCCTTAAGATGTATGCAGATCTGCAGTGATCCATGTGAGGCTTAAAACGATCTGTAACGTATGCAGTGACGATGAAATGTTCCGCATTATGATAGAAAAGGTACATCCGGATGCATCAGTGATGAGATCAAAAAGTGGAACGATTGCAAAGCCAGAGGACGTTTTTATAAAGCAGGTCATAACAAAAGCTTTCAGCTATTTCGATAGTTGGAAGCTTTTGTTTGCGATGTGTAAGAATTAATGAATTCTTGCATCAAGTATTTTACATATCTCTCTTTTGTGGTAGTATAATAAATTATTATGTTTTGCAATGACGGAGGAGAATCATGGAACTTATAATCCCCGAAGGCTACGATCCGAAACTTACTTTAAGAGAGACTCATCAGGCTATCAAATATATAAGAGATACATTTCAGGATGAATTCGCGAAGAAAATGAATCTTTACCGCGTATCCGCACCTCTTTTCCTTGAAAAGAGCACAGGCCTTAACGACGACTTAAACGGCGTTGAAAGAAAGGTCTCCTTCGATACGAAGGTCTCTCCGGGAGTGGAGCTTGAGGTCGTTCAGTCTCTTGCAAAATGGAAAAGAATGGCCCTCGGCAGATGCGGTTTTGAACCGGGTGAAGGCCTCTATACCAACATGAACGCCATAAGACGCGACGAGGAGCTTGACAACATCCATGCTATCTACGTTGACCAGTGGGACTGGGAAAAGGTCATCACAAAGGAAGAGCGCACCGAAGAAATGCTCAAAAATACGGTCGTAAAGATCTTCCGGGTCATAAAGCATCTGAGCAATCTTATCTGGTATAAATATCCCGAAGCCGCTTATAAGCTTCCGGAAAAAATATATTTCATAGACTCCGAGGAATTAAGGCAGATGTACCCAGGCATGACATCAAAAGAGAGGGAGAATGCCTACTGCAAGGAGAAGGGCGCGATATTTGTAATGCGCATCGGCGACAAGCTCGGAGACGGAAAACCGCACGACGGAAGAGCGCCGGATTACGACGACTGGCAGCTTAACGGCGATATCCTTTTCTGGTTCGAGCCGCTTCAGATGGCTCTGGAGATCTCATCCATGGGCATAAGGGTATCTGAAGAAAGCCTGCATGAACAGCTTGTAAAGGCTAACGCTCTTGAAAGGGAGCAGCTGCCGTTCCATAAAGCCATCCTTGAAAAGAAACTGCCTTATTCCATAGGCGGAGGCATCGGTCAGTCAAGGCTTTGCATGCTGCTGCTGGGACGTGTGCATGTGGGAGAAGTGCTTTCGACCTACTGGCCAAAGGAAATGGTCGAGAAGTGCGAAGCGCACGGAATACATCTGCTGTAAAATACCGTGTTTGCGATCGTGAGATGATGTATCGGAAAGCCCGACTGGGTTTTCCGATGTTTTATATAACATTTTTACCGGAGGAACCGGACGTGGGAAACAGGAAGATATACGCCCTCATACTTGCCGGAGGAAAGTCCAGACGTATGGGGCACGACAAGACTCTTATACGGCTTAACGGAAAGTCCTTCCTTGAATATGCCGTTGAATTCTGGGAAAGTGTCCCGGAAATTGACGGCATCTGCCTTTCTGCCGGCAGCCGGGAACATCTGGAAATGCTTAAGCAGGACGAGGCTGCCGCAAGGATAATCGAAGAGGGACGGGTGATCCCTGTATTTGACAGGTATGAGGGATGCGGGCCGATGGCCGGGATCCTGGCCGGGTTTGAAGCCTGCGGCGCAGACTATCTTTATGTGAGCGCCATAGATATAGTAAGGATAAACAAGTCTCTTATTATGAAAGCGGACGATCCAGAAACCGATGCGTATATTTACCAATACGAAGATTTTGTCGAGCCGCTGTTCGGCCTGTATTCAAGACGCCTTGTGCCGGTCATGGAAAAACTGCTCGACGACGGAGTCTATAAAATACGCCAGCTTCTCAAGGCGGGAAACACGAAATACATCCCGTTAAGAGAGGATCAAAGAGAGCTGTTTTTGAACTGCAATACGCCGGAAGAACTGGAAAAGTTGAAGCGGGATGTATAAATGCAACAGTATCTGTTGTTTACGATTAAAATGTACGAAAGTAAGCGCTAGGTTCTTGACATTTATACAGGATTATGAGAACATAAAATATGCTTCGAGCGTCGTTATCTAAGGTCTCCGGACTATGATGCGTCAGCCGGGGTCAGGCGGGAAACTGCCGGGCCTTCCTTATTGAAAAGAAGTGAACATAATACGTGCCGGGTCTCCGGCGGTTTTCAGATTTTCATTATGGAAAAGCAATTCACGCGAAAGCGGGAACATGATATTCTGTAATGAATTTTTTTGTATCCGTTTTCGCAAAGAGAACGGATTTTTTACTTTGTTTGCTCCTACTCCTTACTGCAGTTTTTTCAGCTCGCGGACCATTCCCGAATTTGGTCCGCCTGCTGGAACTGCTATAGCGGATACGGAGATGAATAAAAGTTTACCATATATGCCATATATAAAACCCTTAAAAGGCGGCTCCTCTTAACCGGGGAGCTGTTCTTTTGTGAAGGATATTATTGGTTGAATGTGTACAGGAAAAGTATTATAATATATTCGTATAATTATATAAAAACGGTCGTAACCGTCCGCGCGGTTATCGTAATATGATATCAGCGGAGATCAATAAGAAAAGGAGAAATGGATTATGGGACTTATAGCAGCAGCTTTGGGCGCAGCAGCCGGATCACTTGCGGATCAGTATAAGGAGTTCTTCTACTGTGAGGCGCTTGATAAGAATGTGCTCATGAAAAAAGGGCAGAAGCATCAAGGCAAGCTCTCCTCTAACAGGGGCAGCGATAACATCATCACCAACGGCAGCGCCATCGCCGTAGCCGACGGACAGTGCATGATCATCGTTGACCAGGGCGAGGTAGTTGAAGTTTGCGCACAGCCCGGAGAATTCGTTTACGATACCTCTACCGAGCCCAGTGTATTCTACGGCGGACTTGGAAAGGGCATCCTTGATACATTCAAGAACATCGGAAAACGTATCACCTTAGGCGGAGATACGGGACACGATCAGAGGATCTATTATTTCAATACAAAAGAGCTTATCGACAAC
>CADBMM010000267.1 GCA_902795795.1 uncultured Lachnospiraceae bacterium
ACTTCATCCATGCTGCAGCCTGTGGCGACCAGCTTGGCTGCCGATTCGACGACTGCCATATAAGCGCCATGGAACGGGCTCTTTTCGGTAATGAACGGGTTGTATCCCCATGCCATGACCGAACAGTTGTCCGTATGCTTCTTCTCCATTGAGATCTTCTGCACCATTGCCTGCGCCGGGGTAAGCTGATTCTTTCCTCCGAAAGGCATTATTACCGTTCCTGCTCCGATGGTGGAATCGAATCTTTCCGAAAGTCCGCGCTTTGAACAGACGTTCAGATCTCCCGCAAGCTTTTTGTATTCTTCTGCAAAATCCGTTCCGACTTCCTTTGCAAAATCCTTAGCAGCTTCGGTCTTTATTTCTATATGTTTTTCCGCGCCGTTGGAATTCAGGAACGCCCTGCTGATATCTACTATCTTCTTGCCGTTCCAGGTCATCGTAAGTCTCGGCTCTGCCTTGACCTTCGCGACCGGCGTAGCGCTTAAGTTCTCTTCGTGAGCCAGTGCCAGGAAGGAGTTTACATCCGAAGCAGCTACGCATACGGCCATTCTCTCCTGTGACTCGCTTATTGCAAGCTCCGTACCGTCGAGGCCTTCGTATTTCTTCGGAACGGCGTTCAGGTCTATATCCAGACCGTCAGCCAGCTCGCCTATCGCAACGGATACGCCGCCCGCACCGAAGTCGTTACAGCGCTTGATCATCTTTGTGGCAAGCGGATTTCTGAAAAGTCTCTGAAGCTTTCTTTCCTCGGGAGCGTTTCCCTTCTGGACTTCGGCTCCGCAGGTCTCTACGGAGTGGGAATCATGTGATTTTGAAGATCCTGTCGCTCCGCCTATTCCGTCTCTTCCGGTAGCGCCTCCAAGCAGAATGACCACGTCTCCCGGAGCCGGAACTTCTCTTCGTACGTTTTCAGCCGGAGCCGCCGCAACGACAGCGCCGATCTCCATACGCTTTGCAGCATAGCCTGGATGATACAGCTCATCGACTATGCCGGTGGCCAGACCTATCTGGTTGCCGTAGGATGAATAACCCTGGGCCGCTGTAGTTACAAGCTTTCTTTGCGGAAGCTTGCCGGGGATGGTCTCTGATATCGGTTTCAGCGGATCTGCCGCACCGGTGACACGCATCGCTCCGTATACATAAGCTCTTCCTGAAAGCGGATCCCTTATGGCTCCGCCGATGCAGGTAGCAGCGCCGCCGAAAGGCTCTATTTCCGTCGGATGGTTGTGTGTTTCGTTCTTGAAAAGCAGGAGCCACGGCTCCTTAACGCCGTCCGCCTCAACTTCGATCTTGACTGTACAGGCGTTGATCTCTTCAGATTCGTCCAGCTTATCAAGCTTGCCTTCACGCTTTAAATATTTGACCGCGATCGTCGCGATATCCATCAGGCAGATGGGTTTCGTGCGCCCAAGCTCTTCTCTTACAGCAATATAATCGCGGTAAGCCGCCTCAAGCTGCGGATCTTCAAACGTTACGTTATCTATTGTTGTATTAAATGTCGTATGTCTGCAGTGATCCGACCAGTAGGTATCGATCATCTTGATCTCGGTGATCGTAGGATCTCTTTTCTCGCTGATGAAATAATCCTGGCAGAACGCAAGGTCGTCCTCATCCATGGCGAGACCGTTTGCCTTAACGAATTTTGCAAGGCCTTCTTCATCCAGCTTTGTAAATCCGTCAAGAGTTGCGACCTCTGTCGGAATATCATAGGTCATTTTTATGGTCTCTGGCTTTTCAAGAGACGCCTCTCTGGCCTCGACCGGGTTGATGACGTACTTTTTCACGGCCTCGAGCTGTGCATCGGAAAGATTTCCGTAGACCGCGTAGACCTTGGCCGATCTTGCAAGCGGGCGCTCTCCCTGAGAAATGATCTGGATACACTGTGCCGCGGAGTCCGCTCTCTGGTCGAACTGTCCGGGAAGATATTCAACGGCAAAGACCTTAGCCTCGTCATAGGGGAATTCGTCGTAAACCAGATCGACCTGCGGCTCGGAAAATACCGTGCCTACAGCGTACTTAAAAAGCTCCTCGCTTATGTTTTCAACGTCATAACGGTTATATACCCTTATTTTTTCAAGCTCTTTGATGCCCAGAAGCTCGCGGACGTCACTCATAAGCGCTCTTGCCTCGTTCGCGAATTCCTTCTTTTTCTCAACAAAAACCCTGTATACCAATTTTGCTCCTTCCCGGCAGTCACGAGATCCTTTCGCGATAGCCCTGCAATGTTTATCAGCTTATTATTCTTTTCCTGCCATTAAAGCGCGTTTTCCGATATCATGTCTGAAGTATTTATTATCGAACTCCACACCTTCAAGCAGCTTATATGCTTTATCGATAGCTTCCTTAAGTGTCGGGGCAACCGCCGTAACGCCAAGGACTCTTCCGCCGTTCGTTACGAGCTCACCATCCTTAAATTTCGCTCCCGCAATATATGTGCAGGGCTTTGCCTCCTCCGAAACCTTAAGCGGAAAGCCTTTTTCGTAGGATACGGGATATCCATTTGACGCAGCAATAACACAGCAGGCGCTCTTGTCAGAGAATTTTACCTCCACATCTGCAAGGCTTTCATTCGTTACAGCCTGCATGACTGTAAGCAGATCGCTTTCCATGAGCGGCAGCACGACCTGTGCTTCGGGATCG
>CADBMM010000268.1 GCA_902795795.1 uncultured Lachnospiraceae bacterium
CGCTTTTACATCCGGGGTCTAAAAAAGTAGTTGTCGGATCACTAAAGATCTCTTGCGGCAACATATCAAGCATGGCATTAGCCACTTCCGGCGGAGTAAACACCTCATCATTTGACAAGTTGGCAATGCAGGACAAGACGTCCGGGTTGTACATTGTGTTATACAGGTTATTTGCCATAATCTTGAATCCTCCTATAGTCCGCAACGTAGGAGGTCAAGAACTCACCTTCGTCGCTTGGTTTGTCTTCCAGCATAGGCATCAAGCTCATTTGTTGATACTCGACTTCTACACTTTTTTTCTTCTTTTTTTTAGCGTTAGTTGATGCTTCATACTCACCAGCTAACAATTTATCAAAGCGGTAATCTTTCCGCTGCATCCTCGTTCCCATAACAAACGACCACTCGGAAAAGACAATCGGCTCTTCCGTGTCATTGCCGTTTTCATCAACCTCTTTCAGGCTCAAAGCATTGCCGCATACGATGTTCCTGCTTAAAATGAATCGGACAGCCTCGCGACAATCTTCATTCACTTCTTTTTTACATACCGCCTCATATTCCTCATTCCAGATATTGTACAGCCGCTCCCGGCACGCCAGAACATTGTCCATCATCAGATCGACCCCATAGATGCTTGCCACGGCGATTACCGATTGCTTTTCAAATTCCAATGGAAGCGGTTTTTTCTTTCTTGGTGGTATCGCACGCCTTTTGGCCGCCACTAACTTGCGCCGCAGAATCTCTGCTAAAAAATTCCCATCACCACAAGCTGGCTCCAAGAAACGGCTGTCTACCCTTTCTGTTTCTTGCTTTACCAAATCCAGCATAGCATTCACTTCTCGGTCTGCGGTAAAGACCTCTCCGTGATCAGCTACTCGCTGTCTGGATTTCACCTGCTTTGTCATAGAATCCTCCAATTGTATTCTATTATTCTCTATGTCCTCTTTTCTGGACTCATTCAATCATGCCCCTCGTTCTTATCTACACGCTCCATAATATCCTCAACTTTACAGTCGAGTGCCTCGCAGATGCGTAGAATAACATCTGTTGTGACATTTTCACAGCGTCGCATTTTTGCAATAGACGCCGCGCTAACGTCACTCATTTTCTGAAGTTCTTGTTTTTGAATATTCCTATCTATCAACAGCTTCCACAGACGGTTATAACTGAACTGCGTTTTCAGTTCTTTTTTATTCTTGTTCGCTTGTTTCATCTCCATTCTCCTTATTCCAAGCCCATCCAAACAATTCATTACCTCCCGGTGACAGCTCTAATACTGCGTTTTCTTTCAGTAGCTTTTGTGTATCTGTATCATATGAATCAAGTGTATCGTAAGCCATAAACACCTGCTTACTTTTGGCCTTCTGAGAGTCATAGACCTTCATGATCTCAGCAAATACTGGTTTCTCTATATTTTTAAGAAGTACAGAATCGTGTACTACGAACGGAACCGGTGCAACAGCCATATTTGCAAGGTCAAAGGTGATCAAACCTCGGTACTGTGCTCCTGTGCCTCCATCATTTGGAGTGCGGAATTCATACTTGTTTAGCTTTTCCAGCCTTAATACCGGCGGCATATGTGTCGCATCCTTAAGTATCTGAAGAGTGATTTGCCTCATCTCCTGATTCACTTCTGTCTCAATTGCAAGCAGCTGATCGTGTATAACCGCGTCCCTTGTTTCTGCATAGTCTGCAGCCACTGCTTTAAGTCTCTCAAGTTCATCATAATTATGATTTGCTTCCCTGAGATTATTAAGTTCCGTGGTTATTTGCGCAAACTCCTTTAATATTGCCTGTGAGACATTTGGTATGTTTTCAATTTCCGTAATCTGATCTTTGATTCTGACAATCTCATTGCTCAGCAACATATATGTGCTTGCCAGATCTTTCTCTGTCTCAGCAAACTCCTCAGCCAGAATTTTCGCCAGCTTCTGATGAAAGCGCTCAATCTCCTCCAAAGTATGGAACTCCTCGCTTGGAAAGAAGCGCTCCAGATCAGAAAAAGTTCTCTTAAAACCTTTCTTCTGGTTAGTCATATCGCGACGGACAGAGTTAAGCTGTGTTTGAACACGAGCTCTCTGCCTCCGGTAGTTTATCAGCCTTTCCGTCAATTCTGATATTCGGCGTGCCGTCATGCTATCAAGATCGAGCAGGCCTTTATTGCTGCTTTCCGCAATCTCCTGTTCCTTTTGCTCCAAAACAGCGATGCGAGCTTCATTTGTCTCTTTCTCTTTATCGTTCTTTGCAGCACGAACATGATTATATTGCTGCGTTGTTTTCCTAAATGCCTCCTTCTCGTCTTCGGCAGCGGCGGCCTGTTTTATTTGTGCTTCAACAGCAGCATAGCGATTGAAAAGTCTCATGTAGCTTTTTATCGCATCTGCTGTTTTTTCATCCTTCGCAGAACGAAGTGGTCGCTCCTCATCCAACGTATCTCTTTTATATACACGAATAAATCTCGAGACCGCTCCACGCCACGTAAGGCCATCGGCATTAAAGCCGTACTTTTCACACAGAAACTCCCCGTAGGTTTGAAGAGAAATAGGTTTTTCATCTGGGAGTGGCTGATACTCAGAATCGCATCTTACGATTTTATTGTATTCACCGGTGTTTCTTGAGAAGTAATACTTTTCCCCGTCAAACTCAAAAGCAAAATTTATAGTATGGTTTTTGACATTTTCTTGAACGTCTGTACACCTCTTAACGTAATCGGTGCCACCGAAAACAAAATCAAGGATCATGAGAAATGTTGATTTCCCGATCGAGTTGGAACCATTATCATCACCAAGGACAGCATTCAGGCCTTCATGGAAGCAGACGGGCTCCCTTACTTGTCCTTCCTTTTTGAATTTATCACACTGGATTTCAACCAACATAGTGGAGCACCTCCTCCCTCATTTCAATCTTGTTCATGGCGTAAAGGCAGTCCAGAACTTCTACGAATTCTGTGATGTCTTTTATTTTGCTCCTCTTAA
>CADBMM010000269.1 GCA_902795795.1 uncultured Lachnospiraceae bacterium
GCTTCGGCGGTTTCGGAGATATTTTCGATGATCTCTTCGGAGGCGGTTCAAGACGTGGAGGTAGCCGCGTTTCAAAAGGTGCCAATCTGCGTGCCCGCGTGAATATTACATTTGCCGAGGCTATGAGCGGAATAAAGAAAGAACTGGATATCTCTCTTAAGGAAGTGTGCCCGACCTGCGGCGGGACTGGCGCAAAGGCCGGTACTTCACCGGAAAAATGCTCAAGGTGCGGCGGAAACGGTCAGGTTCGCATAACGCGCCAGACTATGTTCGGCACTATGCAGCAGACCAGTATCTGCCCCGAATGTCAGGGTTCCGGCAAGATAATTAAAGAAAAGTGCAAGGATTGCCGCGGTACCGGATATGTGTCGAAGAGGACCAGGATAGAAGTGGATATCCCTGCCGGAATAGACAACGGCCAGATGGTCCGCATTAAGGGCAAAGGCGAACCGGGAATGAACGGCGGTGAAAGAGGAGACCTGCTCGTAGAAGTAGTAGTCAAGGAAGATCCGCGCTTTATCAGAAACGATATGGATATCTACTCTACGCAGAGGATCAGCTTTGTACAGGCTGCGCTTGGCGGGGAGATCGTAATACCTACCGTATATGGCGATGTTATCTACGAGGTAAAACCCGGCACACAGACAAATACGAGGATCCGTTTAAGAGGAAAAGGCGTTCCTTCTATAAGAAATGATCAGATAAAAGGCAATCACTATGTAGACCTTATCGTAGATGTACCCACCAATTTAAGTCAGAAAGCAAAGGATGCTCTTCTGGCTTTCGATGAAGCCTGCGGCAACAGGAGAACTCCGGGCGAAGGCGGAGGTATTTTCGGAAAAAAGAAGAAAAAATAAAAATATAACTATTATGGATAGTTAAAAATAACAGGCGGAAAAAGTATGAAATGGAATAAATATACTTTATTAACTACGACCGAAGCCGAGGATATTGTTGCCTCGGCTTTGGCTGATGCAGGGGTCCAAGGCGTTGAGATAGAAGACAACACCCCACTTACTGAGGAAGAGCTGAAAGGCATGTTCGTGGATATACCGCTCGCGAAGGGCGAGGATGACGGCACGGCACGCCTTAATTTTTATCTTGACCCGGAAGAGGACAACGATGAAATACTCGGAAGGATCAAAGAGGGTCTGGATGAATTAAGATCCTTTATGGATATAGGACAAGGTACGATAACGGCTTCGGAAACGGAAGACAAGGACTGGATAAACAACTGGAAGGAATACTTCCACAGCTTCAGGGTCGGGAATATATTCATCGTTCCGTCCTGGGAGGATGACACACCGCTTCCGACCGACGAGATGGTCATTCACATCGATCCAGGCACAGCTTTCGGGACAGGCCTTCACGAGACGACACAGCTTTGTATAAAGCAGCTGAAAAAGCGGCTGAAAAAGGGCGATAAAATGCTCGATGTCGGCACGGGAAGCGGTATTCTGGGCATAGTAGCGGTAAAACTCGGAGCCTCATATGTGCTGGGAACCGATCTGGACCCATGTGCCGTAAACGCTGTAAACGATAACAAAAAGGTCAATGATATTAAAGAAGAAAGCTTTGACCTTATCATCGGAAACCTTATCGATGATGAAAATGTACAGAAGCAGTGCGATGATGATTATGATATAATAACTGCGAATATACTGCCGGATGTACTCGTGCCTCTTACACCGGAGGCGGTAAAGCATTTAAGACCAGGCGGGATCTATATCACATCGGGCATACTTGATGTCAAGGAAGATGTGGTGACAAATGCCGTGAGGGCTGCAGGTCTTGACGTGATCGAAGTGTGCCATCAGGGCGAGTGGGTATCCGTCACGGCACAGAAACCTGAGTATAAACGATAAAGCGGCATATCCTGCGGGAGCAGTGCAGCAGATTCCGGAAAAGGCAGGCGAAAGCAGCTGGAAATATATTAAAGAAATTGGCAGGAACGTATAATGGCAGAGAAAGGGAATAGAAGAGACGTAAACAGACCAAAGCTGGCGGTGCTGGCATCATATATTGCGCCGCATAAGAAGATGTTTGCCATAGATATGTGCCTTTCTCTTCTTGCGGCTCTGGTAGATCTTGCATTTCCGTATGTTACGAGATGGACGATGTATGA
>CADBMM010000270.1 GCA_902795795.1 uncultured Lachnospiraceae bacterium
GGATAGATGACCTGTCCGCACATTTCAGCAGTAGCTGTATCTACAGGTGTAAGGCCTGCTGAGAAAGCGTCTGTCTGGTAGATAACGCCGGCGTTGACCGTTGCTTCGGTAATGTAAGATGTAACTGCCTTAACATCATCACCGAGGGTGATGTTTCCCGCGTTAAGAAGAGCTTCCTTATCGAGGCCGTAGTAGGCAAGGATCTTGTCTGTGTACTGGCCTACAGGAACATCGGCTCCGCCCATTGCGAAGAGGAACTCTCCGCCGGCTTCAAGAGCAGCTGCAAGATCATCAAAGGAATTGATGTTTGCGGGATTGCCTTCCGGAACACAAAGAGCAACTTTGTTTTCAAGAAGGTTGATGCGGGTGCCCTGAAGTACGATGTCAAGTCCTTCTTCGTTTCCGCCTTCAGCATCCTTTGAGCCGTCGATCTGGTTCATCTGTTTCTGGCCTGCAGAGATGAAAAGATCGCAGTCAGCACCTTCTTTGATCTGTTTTACAAGGTCTCCTGAAGAACCGTAGGAAGGAGTGATCGTAACGTTAGGTGCTACTTCTTTATAGTTTTCAATAATGGTGTTGAGGGTTTCAGTCATGGAAGCAGCTGCGAATACGATAACTTCTTTTGCTTCAGCGTCAGCTGAAGATTCGCTTGAAGCCATGGCAGAAACACTGCCGGTAAAAAGTGTCGCGACCATGCTTAAAGAAAGCGCGATCGCAAGAGATTTGCGCATAATAAAAGTCCTCCTGTTTTCTTTTATAAAAAATCCATACGACTAAATCTTAAAACCATAAAAAATGGATGTCAATAGTGAGTTTTGAACGTAAGTTTTTCAAATCGAACGGCAGCAGGAGCATTTTCGTATTATTAAAAACTGTATATAGAATCGTCCTGTATCTCGACAGTACGATTTTTTTGTTGTAGAATAACTTAGTTATTTATATATTTAACACGCTATAAAGAAAGAGCAGAGGATAAATATGTACGAAAAATACGAATCACCGCTTTCATCACGATATGCTTCACCCGAAATGCTTGAGCTTTTTTCGATGAGATACAGAATAAAAACCTGGAGACGTCTCTGGATATCTCTGGCAAAAGCAGAGAATAAGCTTGGACTTCCCGTAACGGAAGCTCAGGTAAAGGCGCTCGAAGAAAAGATCGATGAAATAGATTTTGAAAAGGCTGCAGTATATGAAAAAGAGATGAGACATGACGTTATGGCTCATGTAAAGGCTTACGGTGATGTTGCTCCGGAGGCAGCCGGAATAATACATCTTGGCGCCACCAGCTGCTATGTTACCGATAACGCCGATATGGTCATCTATAAAGAAGCGCTGCTTTTCATAAGAAAAGAGATAAAAGCCGTCCTTAAGAATCTCGCAAAATTTGCTGATGAATACAAGGCAATGCCAACACTGGGTTATACTCATTACCAGCCTGCGCAGCTCGTAACCGTAGGAAAAAGAGCATCGCTCTGGATGCAGGATTTCGTGATCGCTCTTGAGGAGATCGAACACTGCATTTCTACTCTTAAGCTTTTAGGCTGCAGAGGAACTACCGGAACGGAGGCCAGCTTCGTGGAGCTCTATGAAGGCGATACGGCAAAGATCGACGAAATGAATAAGCTGATCTGTGCCGACTTCGGATTTGACTCTGTTTTCCCGGTAAGCGGGCAGACATATCCGAGAATAGCTGACAGCAGGATCCTTAACGCACTTTCACTCGTAGCCCAGGCCGCTTACAGGATGGCCAACGATATAAGACTGCTGCAGCATGACAGACAGGTAGAAGAGCCGTTCGAAAAGGGCCAGGTAGGATCGTCAGCAATGCCTTATAAGAGAAATCCGATGAGATCGGAGAGGATCTGCTCACTTGCAAGATATCTTATGGCCGACGCTGCCAATGCTTCCATGACCGCATCTGTACAGTGGCTGGAGAGAACCCTGGATGATTCCGCCAACAGGCGTATTTCACTTCCCGAAGGCTTCCTTTGCGCCGACGCTATTCTGAGGATCGCCTCGAATATCACGTCCGGGCTGGTAGTTAATGAGAAGATCGTAGAAAAGACAGTCTGGGATTACCTGCCGTTCATAGCTACAGAAAACCTGATGATGGAAGGCGTAAAACGTGGAGGCAACCGCCAGGAACTTCATGAGGTCATCAGACAGTGCTCCATGGAAGCTACGGCTGCAATGAAGCAGGGAAAAGAAGCTGATCTTTTAGGTAAGCTTGCGGAGACAGGAAAATTCCCGCTTACAAAGGAAGAGGCTAAGGAACTGCTGGAACCGTCCAAATATATCGGAAGATGCCCTGAGCAGGTCGAACGCTTCTTAAAAGAGACCGCTCCGCTTTATGAAGAAGCAAGCGGAATAGATGATGAGTTGAACGTATAAAGCAATGAACAGAAGAGTTTCAAAGAACAATACATCCCGGGATATCTTTTTGCATATGATAATAGCTGCCGTAAGCCTGTTCGTAAATGGCTTCGGTGTTTATCTTACCATTCATGCGAATATCGGCGCCGGGCCCTGGGATGTGCTTAATATCGGTATTTCGAAAACCTTCGGGATACTTTACGGTACGGCGTCGATAGTGGTTTCGCTTACGATACTCGGTATCGACATTTTACTGAAGGAAGCTGTCGGCATAGCAATGATAATCGATGCTATCGTCGTCGGAAAGGCGGTCGATTTCTTTCAGTACATAAAAATAATACCTCAGCCGGATACCATGCCGGAAAGCCTGCTGACAATGTTCTGCGGTCTTGTGATCATGGGATATACCCAGTATTTCTATATGAACGCAGCTCTTGGATGCGGACCGAGAGATACTTTATTGGTCGGCCTGAAAAGAAGAGTGAAACGGATACCGATCGGAGTCGTAAGCATAGTTCTGCTTGGCGCTGCAACTCTTATCGGCTATCTCTTAGGCGGACCAGTCGGTATAGGAACGATAATATGCGCATTCATAACCGGACCGATAATGCAGTTTGCATTCAGGACCGTTAAATTCGATCCTACCGCCGTAAGCCATCAGAGGTTACTGGCTACAGGCCATATTTTTCTGCACGAGATCAAAAGTGTAAGATCACACACTACACAAGAATAAAAACCAGAATAAGGAGACAAGTTAATGAAAGCACCATTTTCAGCATATTTAACATCAATCGCTCCGGGGATCAAAAAGCTTATTGATCTGCTTGGAAACGACTATGAATATGTAAGTGCGCTGGCAACCGATTCGCCGGGCTTTGCTGTACGGGTATCGCGCCATGGAACAAGCGTAGGAGGCAAAACGATGACGACTGAGCGTGGTATCGTTTTGCGCTTATATAAAGACAAAAAATACAGCGAGTATTCGATGAACCGGTTCGATCCGGATGCGCCGGAAAAGGCATATGAAGAGATCAAAGCTGCCATGGCAGCCCAGGAAAAAATCCTTCAGGCAACAGGTACTAAGGTTTTTGAAACGGAAGTCCTTGACGACGAACCTCTTACATTATTCATTGAAAAAGAGACTGAGCAGTTGCCGGAGGAGGCAGATATATCTGCACTTGTCAGCTTCCTTGATAAGCTTACCGCCGAATGCATGGAAAAAGACCCGGAAATGGTGGAATGTATGTCTATCGCCCAGTCTACGCATATCTCAAAAATGTTCCTTACAAAGAACCGTGACCTTCGCCAGTCCTATGTTTACAGTGAGGGTATGATCGCCGCTGTACTCAGCCGCGAAGGACATACGGAGGACAGCTATAAAGGCGTTTCGGGACTTGCAGGTCCCGAGATCTTCGCACAGCTTAAGGACGTAGCTCCGGATGCGGTAAAACAGGCTCAGGAGCTTCTTAATGCTGAAAGGATCGTTCCGGGAGAATACGAGGTCATAACTTCGCCTGAGGTCACCGGACTTATTGCTCACGAAGCATTTGGCCACGGAGTTGAGATGGACCAGTTCGTAAAGAACCGCGCCCTTGGAAAAGAATATATCGACAAGCGTGTCGGCTCGGATCTTGTTACCATGCACGAAGGCGCACTCTGTGCGGAAAATGTTACTTCCTATGCTTTTGACGACGAAGGCGTCCTTGCTGGCGATGTAACTGAGATCGAGAACGGTATATTAAAAACAGGAATCTGCGATGCACTTTCAGCGCTTCGACTTGGCACCCAGCCTACAGGAAACGGTAAAAGGGAAAACTTCGAGCATAAAGCATATACCCGTATGACTAATACGATCTTCGATTCAGGAGACTCCAGCGTGGAAGATATGATAGCCAGCGTTAAGTTCGGTTATCTTCTGGAAGGTATGAAGAGCGGAATGGAAGATCCCAAGCACTGGGGAATTCAGTGCATCATTACAATGGGGCGCGAGATCAAAGACGGAAAACTAACCGGCAAGGTCGTATCTCCGGTACTCATGACCGGTTATGTGCCGGATCTGCTCGGAAATATCTCCATGCTTTCCGGTGACAGGGAAGTCTTCGGAAACGGCGGCTGCGGTAAAGGCCATAAGGAATGGGTCAAGGTATCCGACGGCGGCCCGTATATGAAGACTAAAGCTTTGCTTGGATAATTTACAGACGAAAGGAAAAACGGCATTGGCTAATAATATGATCGAACTTATAAAGGCGGCACTTAACAACAGCGGTGCTGACGCCTGGATGATAACCGATACTTTAACGGAAGGCTGGGAATTCTATTTTATACGCCACAGCCTCGATCAGAACCGTGCGAAGAACGTTGAACATATTAACGTTAAAGTGTTCAAAAAGTCTGAGGACGGTAAGTTCCTGGGAGACGCATCTGATGAGATAGCACCGAGCGCGACCGAAGAAGAGATCAAAAAGACGATAGATTCACTTGTATTGAAGGCCGGATATATAAAAAATCCTGTCTATAAACTGAATCCGCCCGAAATTAGCGGGCAGCCTGACGGCTCCGGCTTTAACACGGCTGATATATCTGCGGATTTTATTAATGCTATGAACGAACTGCCTGAGAGCGCCGACGCAGATATCAACAGCTATGAAATATTTACCAGTAAGGTGACCACACATATTATCACTTCAGGCGGTACGGATATTACCGAGATCTATCCTTCATCAATGATCGAGGTAGTAGTAAATGCGAGAGACAAAGATCATGAGATCGAGCTGTATCGTATGTATCACAGCGGGACATGTGATAAAGCAGGACTTAAAAACAGTCTGATACGCACGCTTCAGTATGGAAAGGACAGGCTGAAAGCTGAAAAGACTCCGGCTCTTGAAAAAGCTGATGTTATCTTCTCAACTGACGATGCTGTCGAGATCTATAATTTCTTCAAAGATAAGCTCGGCGCCGCTATGCTGGTACGCAGGATGTCTGACTGGGAGATCGGAAAGAGCATCGCAGAAGCTAAGGGTGATAAGGTAACTCTTACAGCCAGAAAGACCCTTGAGAATTCATCAACGAACTTCTCATATGACGAGGAAGGCGCACCTGTCCGCGATCTAGTACTTTTAAATGAATTCGTTCCGGAAAATTACTGGGGCTCAAGAATGTATACCCAGTATCTCGGCCTGGAAAAGTCGGGTATCGTATATAATTACGAGATCTCCGGCGGTTCAAGAACAGAAGAGGAGCTCAGGACAGGAAAATATCTTGAAATAGTTGAGTTTTCCGATTTCCAGGTCGATTCTTTGAGCGGGGATATCTTTGGCGAGATCAGGCTCGGATATTATCACGACGGAGAGAACGTTAAGATCATTACCGGAGGTTCCGTATCCGGCAATATGAACCAGTTCGTGAAGAATATGCATTTCTCCAAAGAGCTTGTACAGTACAATAATGTCAGGATACCGTCGGTTACCAGGCTTGCAGACGTTACGATAACAGGAGCCGGGAATTGAAATATTGGCTTTTATTATCACTTATAAAATGATATATTTCATATGATAAGGCCTATCATTAAAGGGGACATATATGTTTTATTTTCTTTTGGCGCCGCTGCTTGCTTATAACTGGATACTGATTTTCGCGGCGGTCATTCCGGCGATCGTTCTTATGGTCTATGTTTACAGATCTGACCGGCTTGAAGCAGAAAATCCGAGCTTTTTGTTCCGTCTGGCTTTGGCAGGAGTTCTGTCAACATTCATTGCAATGCTGATCGAATGGATAGCAGGAGCAATACTGGATCACAGCGGTGCCGTAGGAACATCGGCTTATAATGTAATTTTGTATTTCATTATCGTTGCATATGCGGAAGAGGGAGCCAAGTATTTCATGCTCCACAGGCGCACATGGAATTCACCGGAATTCAACTGTCAGTATGATGCTGTTGTTTATGCTGTATTCCTCTCACTTGGCTTTGCCCTCTGGGAAAACATCAGCTATGTAATGCATTACGGCTTTGGAACAGCACTCGTCAGAGCAGTCACTGCAATACCGGGACATGCCTGCTTCGGTATTTTCATGGGCATCTTCTATGGACTGGCGAAAGGAAGTTCATTTGCAGGTGATCAGGCGAAGACAAAGCTTTACAGAGTGCTTACTCTGATCGTGCCTGCGTTTATACACGGACTTTATGATTATATCGCTTCAATGCAAAGCGGTACCGGTCTGTTTGTTGTATTTATCATCATTCTGTTCATCATATCTTTCCTGCTTGTAAGACGCATGTCGATAAACGACAGGCATTTCGGCAGAAACAGATATTATTGATACAGCAGTTAAAAACAAGGAGGAGAGATAAATGGGAGTTCAGTCTATCGATGCCGAGGATGATCAGTTTGCATATCGTTACGATACGCAGCTGCTCATAGACAGAAGAGACGAGGATCTCGATGAAGACGAGATCGCTGATTACATCACTGAGAATTTTGAAGGCAACAGTCTTATTGCAGCAGGAGATGAAGATCTTATCAAGATACATTTTCACACAAATGAACCGTGGAAGATCCTTGAATACTGCAACAGCATAGGCGAGATATACGATATCGTTGTCGAAGACATGATAAGGCAGTCTGCCGGTCTTCAGGGTTAAACATCAATACAGATAAATAAGGAGATTAACAGATGGCAGAGAACATTAGACGTCCGGAGAACATGGAAAGAATAACGACTCCGGAACTTGCAAAAGCTTTTATTGATGAACAGATAGCTGCGATCAAAGCCCAGGTCGGGGACAAAAAAGTACTTCTGGCTCTTTCGGGCGGTGTGGATTCTTCAGTTGTAGCGGCACTTCTCATAAAAGCTATCGGGAAAAACCTGGTATGCGTACATGTAAATCATGGACTTTTGAGAAAAGGTGAACCTGAACAAGTCATTAAAGTATTTAAAGATGAAATGGACGCGAACCTTATCTATGTTGATGCGGTCGACCGCTTCCTTGATAAGCTTGCCGGAGTTTCAGATCCCGAAACAAAACGAATGATAATCGGCGGAGAGTTTATTGAAGTATTTGCGGAAGAAGCAAGAAAACTTGAAGGAATAGAGTTCCTTGCCCAGGGTACGATCTGGCCGGATATTCTGGAGAGCGAGGCTGGAATCAAGGCGCATCACAATGCAGGCGGTCTGCCCGAAGATCTTGCTTTTGAACTTGTCGAACCCGTACGCATCCTTTTCAAGGATGAAGTCAGAGTAGTGGGTAAAGAGCTTGGCCTTCCTGACAATATGGTTTACCGTCAGCCGTTCCCGGGACCGGGACTTGGTGTAAGATGCCCGGGCGCAATCACCAGAGACCGTCTTGAGGCAGTTCGCGAATCCGACGCGATCCTTCGTGAAGAGTTTGCAAAAGCAGGTCTTGAAGGAAAAGTTTGGCAGTATTTCACTGTCGTTCCGGATTTCAAATCCACCGGCGTTACCGACGGAAAACGCACATTCAACTGGCCCTGCATTATCCGTGCAATCAACACAACAGATGTTATGGAAGTCACTGTTGAGCACCTGCCCGCAGACCTTATCGATCATCTGGTAAAGCGCATTACTACGGAAGTAGCCGGAATCAACCGCGTACTTATCGACTACACACCAAAACCACCCGCAACAGTAGAATACGA
>CADBMM010000271.1 GCA_902795795.1 uncultured Lachnospiraceae bacterium
AGCGAGAGAAAGGATCTCGTTGACCGTGCATACATCTTCGAAAAATTTATAGCATTCGTCTCTTGTTTCCAAAGACAGGATCGCATCGAAAAGCCGATCGACAGCCTCTGTATGAATAGTCTTTGCCATTAGAAACTCCTTTTTCACACGTTAAGTTATTAAAGTGACACCATTATACCTCGTTACCCGAATTAAAGCAAGGGTAATCTCCAAAAGAGGTCCAAGGCAAATTATCTGACATATGCTGTAAAGAATCTTTTCCGCTGCATATCCTGTTCATTGCGGATAATCCGGATATATGTTAGAATAACTCGGCGGTATCTCACAGGCATCACACATCTCACAGAGCGGATGATGAATGCCATGCCGCAATAGATATACAGGAGCAATTAATATGAATAAATATGATGTAATGATAATAGGCGCCGGTCCCGGAGGTATTTTTTCGGCCTATGAGCTTACCGAAAAAAAGCCCGGACTTAAGATCGCCGTCTTTGAACGCGGCAAACATCTTGAACAGAGGAAATGCCCTATAGACGGAAAAAAGATAAAGAAATGCATCGGCTGCGATCCCTGCGCGATCATGAACGGTTTCGGCGGCGCGGGTGCCTTTTCCGATGGAAAATATAATATTACCAATGAATTCGGCGGTACTCTTCACCAGTATATCGGTAAGGAAACCGCGCTTGAGCTGATGCGCTACGTGGACGATATAAACATGGCAAACGGGGGCGGAAGCACAAAGCTCTATTCAACTGCGAATACGGCTTTTAAGACCAAATGCCTGCAGAACAGCCTGCATCTTCTGGATGCTTCCGTACGTCATCTGGGTACGGATATAAACTATCAGGTGCTTGGCAATCTTTACGAAAAGCTTAAGGATAAAGTGGATTTCTTCTTCTGCACGACTGTTGAGCATGTGCGTAAAACTGCCGACGGTTATGAAGTCGAGACCTCCCGAAAAGATAAGGATGAACCGGAAATCTACTCCGGACGTTTCTGTATTATTTCTTCCGGCCGAAGCGGAAGCAAATGGATGGAATCCGTCTGTCGTGAACTTGATATTCCCACAAGATCCAACCGTGTGGACATCGGCGTACGCGTCGAGCTTCCCGCCGAGATCTTCGCCTCCATTACGGACGAGCTTTATGAAAGCAAGATCGTTTATAAAACCAATAAATACCAGGATCTCGTGCGTACCTTCTGCATGAATCCAAAAGGCCAGGTCGTAAACGAAAACACGAACGGCATCGTTACAGTAAACGGCCACAGCTATGAAGATCCTGCCCTGCAGACGAATAATACGAACTTCGCCCTGCTGGTATCCAAGCATTTTACAGAGCCGTTTAAAGACAGCAACGGCTACGGTGAAAGTATCGCAAGGCTTTCCAACATGCTGGGCGGCGGTGTTATCATCCAGAGCTTCGGCGACCTTATAAGGGGTCAAAGAAGTACTCCCAAGCGTATAGAAAAAGCTTTTATTACGCCTACACTGAATGCGACTCCCGGTGACCTGAGCCTTGTAATACCCAAGCGCATCCTGGACGATATCATCGAAATGATCTACGCTCTCGACAAGATCGCGCCCGGCACGGCCAGTGACGAGACCCTGCTCTACGGCGTGGAAGTCAAATTCTATAACATGGAGGTAGTCATAGACGAACATCTCGAAACGCTTCATAAAGGGCTTTTCGTTATCGGCGACTGCAGCGGGGTGACTCATTCTCTCTCCCACGCTTCGGCAAGTGGAGTCTACACTGCAAGATATATAATTGAACAACTGTAATAAGAATATATGAGGTAAGCATCAAATGAAGATCACTAAAGACATTATCTATGTTGGCGTAGACGATCACCAGGTCGATCTTTTCGAGGGACAGTACATCGTTCCCGAAGGTATGGCCTACAATTCATATCTTATTTCTGATGAAAAGATCGCCGTTACAGATACCGTAGCCGAAGGCTTCGAAGAAGAATGGATAGGCAATATCAAAGCCGCCCTGAATGGCAAAACTCCGGATTACCTGATAGTTCACCACATGGAGCCGGATCATTCTGCAAATATCGATCTTTTCATGACGGAATTCCCTGATGCAAAGATCGTATCCTCCGCAAAAGCCTTCACCATGATGGGGAATTTCCTTCACAATACCTACGCCGACAGACAGGTCGTTGTCAAGGAAGGAGATACTCTGGAGCTGGGAGCGCACTCTCTCACATTTGTGTCAGCGCCAATGGTGCACTGGCCGGAGGTAATGCTCTCCTATGACAAGACAGATAAGGTCCTTTTCTCGGCTGACGCATTCGGCAAATTCGGCGCCAACGACGTTTATGACGGCGACTGGGACTGCGAAGCAAGAAGATATTATTTCGGTATCGTCGGAAAATTCGGCGCACAGGTGCAGAACCTGCTTAAAAAGGCCGCTGCTCTTGACATACAGATCATCTGCCCGCTTCACGGCCCGGTGATCACCGAAAATGCAGGAGAATATGTTAAAACATACAATAAGTGGTCTTCCTATACTCCGGAAGATGAAGGCGTTGTCATTGCATATACATCGGTCTACGGTCACACAAAGGCTGCCGCCGAAATGCTTGCTGCCAGACTTGAAGAAAAGAACTGCCCAAGTGTTTCCCTGTTCGACCTGGCGCGTGACGATATGGCCGAGGCTGTAGAAGATGCCTTCCGTTACGACCGGCTCGTACTTGCGACCACCACATATAACACAGATATCTTCCCGTTTATGAGGGAATTTATAAATCACCTTATTGAGAGAAATTACCAGAATCGTAAGATCGCGATAATAGAAAATGGCTCCTGGGCAGCTCAGGCTGAAAAAGTCATCAGAAAAATGCTTGAAAACAGCAAGGATCTTGTATTCGCGGAAAACACCGTGCATATCATGTCCGCATTGAATGACGAGAGCAAAGCCCAGCTTGAGGCCCTTGCTGAAGAGTTAGCTTAAGCAGGAATATTTATGGAAAACGATTTTATCCCGGAAGAGACTACTTCCCAAAGACGTACGGGAACTATCAATTCAGTTATAAAAGCCATGGAACTTACCAGGGTCATGCTCGATATAGGTGAGCCTGTGCCTCTGCATGTTCTCTCAAAAATGACCGGCTACCCTAAAAGCACAGCCTACGCCATCCTCTCGACAATGCGGGAGCATAATTTCATTACCCAGACCAGCGATGGCAGATATTTTCTCGGAATGAGCTTTTACGAGTGCGGACAGGCTGTTTCAAGAAGCTGGAACATCATGACAATAAGCCGTCCTTATCTGGAAAGACTGAGCCGTGAAACGAAAAGCACGTCCATTCTCAGCATCAACGACAATGAGTCGATCTACAATATCGATTATGTCTGTGACGGCAGTGACATACAGTTGATCCCGGTACTCGCCAAACCTCTTCCTCTGAATGCTTCTTCACAGGGAAAGCTCTTCCTCGCCTCGCTTTCCGCGTCCGCGCGGATGAAATACTTCGAAAAGAACGAATTCGAGACATTTACGGATAAAACAATTACCGATCCTGAAAAGCTTTCTGAAGA
>CADBMM010000272.1 GCA_902795795.1 uncultured Lachnospiraceae bacterium
GGGCACGCCTTCCGTTTCGTAGTAATCCGTTATTACAAGGCAGATGTTATAGAAAAAGAAATCCGTGTATTCCGATGCAGGAAGGCTCGTGAGAGCCTTCATCATTTTTGAATAGGCATGATCAAGAAAAAGGATATGCCTGGGTCTGTCTGCGATATTAGGATTTTCACGCATAAGCCTTCCGTAGTAGACGGGCAGCTGCACGTTGCCGTAGAGGCCGGACATATCATACTGATCGAACGAAGTGTCATCTATCAGCTTGCGCATGCGGGAAAGGGTAGTCGAAAGATCGACGAAACCGCAGGTGTATTCCATTTCATAGTAGGGCCAGAGCCAGCGGATATTCGGCTCTTCGGTGCCCTCCTGAGGTTTAAAGACTACTTCGCAGGATTCAAGAACGCTGGCGAGCTCATTGCTGTTCAGATTTCCCTTTGAAAGCACCGCCCGGTTGGCACTCATCTGCATGTGGGTACGTTCAAGGAAGGTATCCCAGGGAAGCGAAGGCGCCAGGGAGCGGTAGTAATCGTCCTGTACGATCTGAAGGACGCGGGAGCTTACGGCAACTCTGCGCTTCAGATCTTCGCTGCATATGGCAATATTGGCCAGGGCGCGTATGATATAACCCTTTGTCTGTTCGTCGCTGATCTCCGGGAAAAACTTCAGGTAGGAGCCGGCTTCCGTGAAGACCATTTCGTTCCTGAAATGCAGGTTTTTAGCTTCTTCGGAGTCGATCCCCTGGATGCTGCGATTCTGATAGTAGAGACCCATGCCGAGCATATAGAGCTCTTTGATGATGTTGGAACGGTCTTTGCGGAAGCGGTACATGCGCAGCAGAGAGTCATGTATAAGGATATAAATGCCGCAGTCCAGATTTGTCTGCCAGTCCATAAGGGCGCCGGCAAACTCCTCGAGGCCTTTGATCGTATCTTCCGAAGCGTTATGAAGATCGTCAAGAGCCGGAAACAGCCCCTCGCTGAGCAGGCTGCTGTTTTCGCTTCTCAGCTTTTTAATGTGTTCATCAATGGAAGGCGCGGCGTTTTCGTCTTCCGGCGATCCGCCGAAAAGCCTGTATGCCGCAGCGATCTCTTTCACGTTTTCGATGTATTTTGTCTGATAAGGCAGCAAAACATACCCTCTTTATACTTTAAACCAGTGTCTTTAAAAGCTGCATTAACAGCCTGACGTCTATGGGTTTCGCAAGGTGACCGTTCATGCCCGCAGCTGCGGTTTTCTGCACATCTTCGGCAAAAGCGTTGGCCGTCATGGCCCAGATGGGCACCTCTTTTGAGTCCGCCCGGTCTGAAGCCCTTATGAGCCGTACCGCTTCGTATCCATCCATGACTGGCATTTGTATATCCATCAGGATCAGGTCATATGTATGCGGAGAAGAAGCTTCAAACAGTTCGACAGCTTCTTTTCCGTTTTCTGCGCAGTCCGTTGTCACTCCCGTAGCGGAAAGGATCTCAAGTGCGATCTCACGGTTTATCATGTTATCTTCTGCAAGAAGGATGCGTTTTCCGCTAAGATCAGGCACAGAGCCGTCCGAGCTTCCTCCGGTCCGGGAGGAAAGGGCTGCGTTAAGACCGTTAATAAGCGACTTTCTGAAAAACGGGACAGGGATAAAGGCTGATATGCCGCTTCTGTTAGCATGGTATTCGATATCGTCCCAGTCGGCGTCGCTGATCAGTACCAGTACGATGGAGCTGTCTGCCTGGTGCATGTAGGATGCAAGTTCGAAAATATTTCCGCCTGTGCCTATGGATCTTCCGAGGATAACAAGAGAATAATGCTTTCCTGTAAATTCGGCTTCCGTAATGGCTGCCAGGGCCTCTGTTGATGAGAGCACGATCCTGGCGTTTATGCCGAATTCATCAAAGATGATTCGGTACTGCTCCCGCAGCGTCTCGTCGGCTTCGACCACAAGTATATCGGTATTTTGAAGAGCGCCGGGCTGTGCGGTGCTTTTTTCATAATGGAGAGGTATTTTTACCGTGACCGTAGTTCCCTTGCCCTGTTCGCTTTGTATATCTATAGTTCCGTCCATGGCATCTATAAGTCTTTTGACTATGCTCATGCCAAGGCCCGTACCCTCTACTCCCGATAAGGTGGAAGAGTTGACACGTTCGAATGGATCGAAGATGCGGCTTAGAAAGTCCTGGCTCATGCCTATGCCGTTGTCCTCGCATTTAAAGATCAGGAGACAGCGGTCATCCTGCATTTCCTGCGTCACATATATCGAGATCCGTCCGTTGTCCTTTGTATATTTAACCGAATTGGTAATGATGTTGACGTATATCTGCCGGAGCCTTAAGGGGTCTCCGTAAAGATCTTCCTCAAGAATGTTTCCCGTATCGAAGAGAAACTGATGACCGTGCTGCGCCGCCTGGGGCCTTGTGATGGTAAGTATCTCGTGAAGGAGATCCCCAAGGGAAAAGAGCTCATCGCTGATCTTCGTTTTACCGGAATTGATCCTTGACATATCAAGCACATCATTGATAAGACTTAGCAGGTGTGAGCCGGCGATCTCGATCTTTCCTAGAGCGTCTGATACGCGGCTTTTTTCATCGATATGTTTTTTTGCGAGAGCAGTCATGCCGATAATGGCATTCATCGGCGTTCTTATGTCATGGGACATATTGCTTAAGAAAGATTCCTTGGCATGATTGGCGCTTTCTGCCTCGGAAAGCTTCAGACGCAGCTGTTCGTTTTCATGCGACAGTTCTTCGATTTGCTTTTTAAGGGCGCTGATATTATCTTTCACAGTCGTTCTCCATTTAGGCGAGAGTGCATTTTTAATATTATATCACTTTTTGAGTGGGTGCGACAGTAGTAACATTGGGCTTCCGGGCACTTCGATCGATGACATCATTGTTGAAATACATGAAGCAATATAAAATTTTTTTAATTTCTCTCTTGACATTTACCTGGAACAGGTGTAGGTTATCTCACGAAAAGAAAAAACGTTCCCGTTGGAGCAGGTGCCAAAAGCATTCTGGAGATCCACGGAGAAGCCGGTAAGAGATTAAAGGGTTTATA